>NZ_JBOZWO010000018.1:0-114490 GCF_050864975.1 Paenibacillus sp. GXUN7292
TGTCTCCACACCTTGGATAAGTATGACGATGGAATGTAAGGGCATAGACCCGTCGAGCCATGGGATGGTAAACACCAGGGCGCTTGTGGAGTTTGTTTGCAGTAGAGTTAGGCAAAGAGGAATAGCTGAAGCAATTCCTCTGTTCCCGCATGCTCAGTCACTAGGCTAACGGCATCCGCTCCCAGCTTTCTCCACCTCCATATCTAATGAATGGTGATGAAATCCTGCGAATGAGTGAGTATATGTGAGATAAACCCTTAAAACCGAGGGACGGGCAGGTTAGTGCAACAAAATCGCTGTTTTTACGTATAGTATATAATTGGAAAAAGTGGATCGACAAGAATTACAGCCAAATGTCAATAATCTGCAATGGGGGTGAAGTGGAGTGACAATAAAAAGATCGTTTGGTTATGGATCATTTGCAATAGTTGTTCTATTTTTAGGGTTTTTATTTAATTTTAAATTTCAAAACGACTTCATGTTGAGCCATTATTTATTTAAGTTATTCAACTGGGATATATATACGAATGGAAGCCATGGATATCACATTCCATTTATGTCCGCTATTGTATTTTGGTTGCCAGCAGTGATGATTTCAAAGAAATATCCAAATGATTATGGAACGTCTTTGTGTTATAAGGTTGGAGGAATTATGTTAATCCTTAGTATTATCGTGTTTCTAGTTTACTTGTTAGGGACTCTTGTATAGAAACAAGTGATGCTTAAGGTTCGCTCTCTCGTTACGCTTACGGGACAGGTTAGTTCCAAAAACCAACCAGGACGAGGCTGTTTATACTGGGCCGTGTCATAAGTAGGGTTGCGGAATACCTTAAGGCAAGAACGGATCTAGGGGCATCTCTCTTATATCTCTTATATTTAGGTTAAACAATGGAGAAGATGTAGAAACTATAAAAATGAAATGTCAGATATGCTCTTGGACATGCAAAAAAGTATTATTCAAGGTGTTGACAATTTTACATTGCGGTATCGGGAATTGTCTAATAAACTACGGGAGTAACCTTTTTTTATTTGCTCTTACGAGCCTTTTTGAGAGATTTAAACCCTATTGGGTGATTCATTCTTTATTGAATGATTCTGCCTAATAGGTTTTTTGTTTTATACAAGCTATTAGTAGCTTTAACATATACATTACTTTTTAGGGGTTGAAGTTATGAATGTAACATATACGGAAAATATTGAGGGGAAAATGAACATTGATAATAATTCCGATTATCAAATGTTGATCTCGGTGATAGATCCCAAGTGGAGAAATAAGTGGGGGAATCTATCTACTGAGTTTAATGGAATGGAAGCTGCGGATATTATCGAACAATACGAAATGGATTTACTCCAAGACAATGAGGATTTCGCTAATGTAAAAATCAAAGCTCCTGATGAAATTGAATTTAATGACAATCCTCAACGGAATGATTTAATAGAAGTTCAACTTGATCAAGATGCGATTCAATTTTTAAAACAGATTTCAGGCGAAACCAATGTAAAGGATTTCACTCTATTCGAAGAAGACGAAGTAGGATAATGTCCAAGAGGAAGAGAGTAATAAAAAATCCGCTGTCCTTCTTTACTCGTTTTTTGGAAGACCATTTTTTACAGGACATCGATGGGTAGGTACTTTTGGTAGTGATAACGAAAAAAACTGATTCGTAGAAGTGATCCACGCCATCTGTGAACATTACGATGATCTTCTCGCAGAAGGTAAGCAAGAAAGAGAGAAAAACGGAGGTTTGAGGAGACCAGCGGGCGCGTGTTTATTGCATAATAAAAGTGCCGAAGATTGCAGCGTAAAAATGCTGAAGTAAAGTGCAAAAAAGGCACTTGCCAGTATCCCAAATCCCTCCTATCGTTAGGGTTGCGAAGACCAGACGAAGGAGACTGAAAGGATGCTGAAAATGCCTCAACAACAATATATCAAATTTTTACGTGAATCTGAAGACCTTTCAATAAATGAGATTTCAAAGCAAGCACGCATTCATTGGCGGACAGCCAAAAAATACGCAGATAAGACCAACTGGAACGAACGAACCGGTTGAAAAAAAGAAAAGAAGAAGCCCCGTCATGGAGCCATTTATGGACATCGTCGACACATGGCTAGAGGAAGATCGGCTGCTCCCTCGTAAACAGCGGCATACGGGGGTGCGCATCTTTCAGAGGCTGCGAGATGAACATCAATTTACAGGTGGACAACGAACCGTGCTCGCTTATGTAAGCAAACGAAAGAGCGAACTCGAGCTGGAACGAGCCAAAACCTATGAGCGCCTAGAACATCCACCGGGTGAAGCGCAAGTAGATTTCACCACCATGGAAGTTAGTAGGGGGCACCAGTTACTGACCTACAAGCTGTTGGTCGTATCCCTTCCTTACAGCAATGCAGCATTTGTGTACCCAACCCCGGCAGAGAACCAGGAGTGCTTTTTAGAAGCCCTGAAGCAATGCTTTGAACAAATGGGAGGCGTTCCGCAGCGGATCTGGTTCGACAATTTATCTGCTGCCGTTGTCCATATTGAAAAGCAAGGCGAGCGGCAATTAACGGATGGTTTTCAGCGCTTTTGCGCCCACTATCGCTTTGAAGCTGTTTTTTGCAACCCGTACAGCGGACATGAAAAAGGGCATGTCGAGAACAAATGCGGTTACTCCAAACGAAATTGGGCCGTTCCGATCCCTGTCTACGAAAGCCATGAGCAACTTGCCGCCACTTTTGCTGAGCAAGCGAGGCAGGATCGAAATCGAAAGCATTACGCCAAAGGCAGCAGCATAGCTGAACTGTGGGAAGAGGAACAAAAGAAGCTGCTCACCTTACCGGCAGTCCCATTTGAGGCGTTTCGCCTGACCGCTGCGGTGGTCAATAAATATGGTGAGATTCGTGTGGAGGAAACAACGGTTCCTCTGCTCGGCATGCTGTCGCCGGGGAGTGAGGTACTGATTCAAAAGTTTTGGGATCGTTTGGTCATCTTGAACAGCAGCCACCAGTTGGTACGAGAAATTCCTCGGCCATACACAGGGCGAACGGCGGACATCCCATGGCAACAGGTCTTCGCGAACTTACTGCGAAAGCCGCGAAGCGTCACGCATTCCTCGTTCATTCGCATGCTGCCCGAGGCGTTACAGCACTATGTAACCGTCACCGATCTGGATCTACGAAAAGAACGTCTTCGGGCGCTCACGCACTGGTGCAGCGTATATGCCATCGAACAGATTCAGGAAGCGTTCGATTTACTTGGTTCGGAAGTGAACGTGGAACGTGTCACTTCCATCCTAGGCATGAAATACGGGAGTCGGGATATACCGGCAACCCTTCAAGAAACGATTTCACCGCCAGGTACTCAAGCCGAGTTTTCATTGCAGCGTTATAACAGACTGACGGGAGTGTGCTGACATGAGGACGGAGTTAGTAGATTTGTGCCGACAGCTTCGGTTGGCTCATGTGGTAGATCATGTAGCGCTTCAACAGGACGAGCAAGTGAAGAGCATCGTGGAGCAATTGCTTACAGCGGAACTCGACGGACGACGCCGTGCCAAGCTAGGAAAGCTGGTGCAACAAGCAGGATTTCCGCACATTAAGACTTTCGAAGGCTATGTGTTCGACCACATTTCGTTTCCTGGCGGAAGCAGCCACGAGATAATCCGGGAGCTAGAGTGGCTGGAACGCAAAGAAAACCTGCTGCTCATGGGCGCGGTAGGTACAGGCAAGACGCATATGGCAACAGCTTTGGGCGTGGAAGCTTGTCGCCGGGGAAAGACGGTACAGTTTTACCGGGCGTCGGATCTGGTGGCTGTACTGCAAGAAAAGTTTGCATCAGGAGTGATAAGCCGATTCCGGGAAAAACTCAAAAAAGCGGATTTATTCATTTTAGACGAGGTAGGCTATGTGCCATTTAGCCAAACCGGCTCTGAGCTGTTGTTTAACGTCATCGCCGATTGTTATGAACGGCAAAGCGTGATTGTAACATCCAATTTGGAATTTGGCCAATGGACATCGGTGTTTGGTGATACCAAGTTGACCTCTGCGCTTGTGGATCGCTTGGTTCATCACGCTCATATTCTCTCCTTTACGGGTGAGAGTTTTCGCTTCAAGCAGGCAATGGATCGTATTCCCATGTAGCAAAAGGTTACTGGCAGGTCTCTTCGGCACTTTTGGCTGCAAAACTAAGCACTTTTCACTCGCAAAACACAGGCGCGGACGGAGCTCGTATGGCGCTTCACAAACCGGCCATTTTCCGGTTTCTTTGGGATACCCGCTTCGCATGGACTAGATCAAACAAAAAGTGTCTGGTTGCTCAAACAGCATTGTCCCGTTCTTTCTTCTCTTACAGACGCTTTAACAGCCAGTTTAGCTTTTAATAGACCTAAGTAGTTACAAAATATCTTATTTTTCTTCAAATTAAGAAAAAAACATAATAAAATTAATAGTTTTGACCTATGAAAATTATATAACTTATAAAATATCTTATTCTCCTACAAATTAAGACAAAAAAACATAATTAAATTAATAGTTTCGACCTATGGAAATTGTATGTATAATATGGAATAACTAGTATACAAATACAGATAATTTCCAGTAAACTGTGAAGTGCAACGCTAGTTACTCTACAATATTCCGTTTTAGAAGGTCATCTCATACACCATTGAAATTTACATATAAAACAAAAAAATTGGAGGGAATTACATGTCTAAAAAAATTATTTCTTTGTTCTTTTCGCTAGTACTTATTTTTTCACTGGCAAGTTCTTCGTTTGCTGATTCGGAGTCAATAACTCAGGACAAAAGTACGATTGATATGAAAACAGTTTCTGTTTTTGATGTTGTACCTCAAGAGTATATCGATGCAGTCAAGGGAAAATTTCAGTCCAAAGAAGAAGTGCTAAATGCTACTGGATTTAAGTCGGAAAAATCAAATATTACTACTAGTATGATGAAATTTGATAGTGGTTTTGATAATGGCGCAATCATAGTTGATAATTTAGATGAGTATGCAGCTCTACTGAGTTATTATGCTGATTTAGGGAAAAGTACAAACAACAGTCCTCTTTCTATTTCTCCTAGTTCGGCAAACAACACTAGTGCATTAAACAACACTAGTTCAAGTACCTATACTGATGTGGCTACCAAAACGATCTGGGGTGATGGACTTGCATTTGGTGCTAATCTTTCTTGGATTACAGGTTCTGTAAAAATAAAAAAAGATTCTAGTACGCACGAATATTTAGAAATTTTGGAGACGGGTAGCTCATTACATGGCTTTCATCCTGGTAACTCATGGACACACGTTCCAGCTAGAACAAGTCATGGGATTAATTCTGATAAAAAAACAGGCTGGGCAAGAATTGCAGGTGATAGAACGCTTACAATAATCGTTAAAGGGATTGGAGAAATTACTACACTGCCAGAGTCACATTATATGTCTTTTTAACATTTCTGTGTTGTACTTTTCATCAATATCAAAATACCACTTCGCATAAAGCAAGTGGTATTTTGATATTGATATAAAAGGAGCAGTACCTGTAATAATGCCTAAAGAAACCCTCTCGGAATTAGAGATGGCTTGAAGGGGGGATGCCATGATCAGTTAGGAACGCAGCATGTATGCCGGGTCGCGGAGTTCACGCACCTGATCGGAGTAATCGTCTACGGGCAGAGTGATGGCTATTTAATTAAAAGGAGGATTGATTACGCATGAATAATAATAATCATAAAGTTCCAAATAATATTGAAAATCGTTTAAATACAATTGAGAAGCAATTAAATTCGCAAAATAAAAGATGGAAGCTAATTAAGGTAGTAGTTTTAGTTATTTTAGCATTATTTTTATTATCTTTATTAATAGGGGTTGGTCAATTTTTATTAGGCGTTTTATAATTTCACTTATCGCAATGCGTCACAGCGACAATGGTCGAAGGGGCTTACTCCTTACATACACATAGCACGGGGCACTTTTGCGCTTACTGAAGGGGAACGAATTGTTCATTCTATTAATAATTTTGCGTTATGTATTCAAAATCACTAGTGTTGCATAAATGTTCTTTAAATCTTCCAAATTATCTGAAATTAAATATTTCGAACAAGAAAGAGAATTTATTTTATACAGGATATTTATATTCCTAAATTATAAAATGCTTCCAATTATATTTGAAGATAAGTCGAATTTGTACATTGATATCACACTTAATCCATATTCAAAAGAAGAGATTCCAATAAATTATCAAATGTATCCCCCTGCATTACATGATCTTGTAGTTATTGCGGTACGAGATACGGATAACACTTTAAGTAAAAAGGATTATGTTCCAGAGGGGGAATTCGTAAAATGGAGTAGAAGAACTGTGAATGGAGTTAATCAAGATATTCCAGATATTCAGTATAAAAGTATAGATATAACAAATCACTGCAATTGAGCTGATTACATTACCTTCAGATAGTCTATATTTATCAGATGGTCACGCTTTTAGAATTTCAATTTAGCTAAGTGCAAAAGTAATCGAAGAATGGAAGTTAGTAAAATTAGTGCTTGAAAATGATAATACTCGTGGATCATATACAAAAAAAATGAAAGTTAGTGCTATCCCTAAAGACTTTAATTGTGGAAAAAGGCTATATCCTTAAATAGAGTAATTATTCCCACTGACCATTTGGTCGGTGGGGTTTCTTATTTGGGCTTATTCGTTTGATATTAATTACTAAAATTAAAATTTGAAAATAATAGCTTAGCCCGGCTTCCGATTATATCGGCGCATGAGTTTACGAGCAGTTTTAGTAAGCAGCCTCAGGGTTTGGAGCTTTGAACTTTAGATACGCGAATGAGGGAAAACTTCGAGAGTCTTATTGGATGCACGGCAATTATCCTATTGTAGTTGAAGATTCATTCATGTCTTCCACATTAGTAAAAGAGCCGTTCGAATATTTTGAGCAAGCGAGCCGCTTTCTAATTTATATACAAGAATCAGCTATTCATTCTATTGCTTATTTTGAGAAAGCCGTTCTTTTTGAGTCTAATATGGCGTTCTTTTCATTGGATCGACCATCGCTGCCTTATTACGAAAGAGTGCTGCTTGATGCAGCAAAAATAAGGGGCTACCGCATCAGCAAGAAGGTAGATTGTGAAGAAGGGGTGCTTAGCAATGATGTATTCATGGAGGTTTCGCGTAAAGATTTGATCGGCCAGTATGTAGGGTGGACAGCGCCTATAGTGGCTAAACTATTTGAAGCTGCAAAGGGTGGAACGATATTCATTGATGAGGCTTACAGTTTAATGAATAATCGGCAAGCAGGCGGATATTCTGAGGAGGCATTGTCAGAAATTATTCGTCAAATGGAAAATAATCCAGATACATTAGTATTATTCGCAGGGTATCCGAAAGAGATGAAGTGGTTTATTGAGCATGCCAATCCTGGGTTGCGTTCAAGACTGACACATACGATTGAATTCAAAGATTACGAAGCAGAAGAATTATGCGGTATTTTCACATATTTAGCAAGTAATGAACAAATGAAAGTAGAGAGCATGGATGAGGCACATCATTGCATTCGAAGATTTATGCAACGCATGGCAGATTTGCCTTCGGCTAATTTAGGCAATGGACGATTGATGCGCCGTTTATTTAAGACAGCTATCAGCTATATGGCTGAGCGAGACGACAACGATCTGCAAACCTTGAAAACAGTAGATATTGAGCTTGCAGAGGACGAGATATGGCGGGCAGAACACAGTATTGCCAAACCCTCTACATCGATTGGGAAAATAGGATTCTATTAAAGGAGCTGCTTATACTATGCAAAATCAATTAGCGTTTTTACTATGTCTCGGGGCTTATGAGAATCAAAGAATGAGCTGGAATAAGCTCGGATTTACCAGCTCAATGCAAGCTTTTCCGGACAATGAGAAGCTTTGGGCGGAGGCCAGCGAGACGATGCCGTTGACAGATGCGATATATGAAATGATCGCCAAGCTTACTCCGGAATGCTTGGATGAAGTGGTAGACGGGACGCTGTTTCCGCCGGAGGACCCAAGCTATAAGCCGGAATGGCGCAATATTATTAGACGGGCATGTGACGAGGTGCAAATGAGGTTTACGCGGCACGGTGATCAGTTGAAATACACTTATAAAGCTTTTGAAAAAAATGAACGGTGCTGCTTATTGACAGAGGAACAAGTCGAAAAGCTGGCTCAGCTAAGCGTTGAGTTCGATAGCTATACAATGAAGGATATAGGAGAGTGAGTCATAATGAATAAAAATGAGTGGATGGAAAGACCTTTGTGGCTATGGGCTATTCTTCAGCTTCAAAACAGAAGCGATAGAGAGATTAGCATAGGCGAGGGATTTGTAATTTTGTTGGACAGGCTGGAGGCTGCTGGTACTGACATAGCACCGGTATTGTACGACGTTGATCAAATAGCCGATGCGCTAGCTCAATACAGCTCCTTTTCGGTTGAGCATGCGGATCATAAGCTTCGCTACTTCAGCGGATATGTGACCTCATTTTCTGCTTTATTGCGGGGAAGATCACGAGATAGGGATAATGAAAAACTGCTTGAGCTGTCAAAAGGAATATTTGACGCATTAGTTGGAGCATATAATTGGCTGGATGCCCATGAACTCAATAGCGATCTGCTGGATGGGGGTATAGAGTGTCTGCATCAATCTGTTCAGGGAATCATCCAAGCGATGAAGAGTGACGTACTGGATAATCATCCGAAATACTACAAGAGGGATGGCCAGTTGAATCCTGCTCATTTGGGAAACAAGGTGTTTTGCATCCATATGCTGGAGAAAATTGCGCAGCAATTGCAGCCGCCGCTCGGGAGGTTGCTGAATAAAGCTGTGGTATGGGAAGTGCCAGTTAGAACAAGCGAGCTGCGTAATTTGCTGGATTGGGATGCTAATTACGAAACGGAGGATCATTTTTTCTGGCGTGAAGAGCTGAACGATATAATGGGAATCGGAGGAATGTAAATGATAAACTCATTTTATGACTATATGATGGACCGGGTAGCAGGAGCTGGCTGTGGGATATACGGTGGCGCATCCCCGCAAATAGACGAGGAAGAGAATAGAAGCTTGCTATGGGCAGCCTATTTAGACTGGCTCGAATCTGTTCAATTTGACATTGGGCCAGTGTTGAAGATCACCAAGTATTTCAACCAGTTCATAGATGATTGTATAGGGAGCTTGCAAACGAAGAAGCCCACTATTGCAGCTGCGCTCCGTTATTGGAATGGATTAAACATCAGACAGCTGGAGTTGCTGCAAGATAATGATGAAGAAACGTTCGAAGAGCTGTATGGGCTCAGCCAGGGAGTATTCTATCGATACAAGCTGATGCGCCAAGCGCTGCTGGAGGCTGGAGAAGACGTAGATGAATTTGACTATGCTCTAGGCTCCATCCATCAAGAGATTTCTCTATTAGCGGATGAGCTTGAACGAATAACCCTGCGCAATTTCTATTCTGCCTTTAAAAAGAAGCAATATATTCAATTATCGGTATTATGCGAGGGCAGTGAATTTATGCGCAGCGCGGCAAGCAGCTTGCTGAATGCCGATGCGCCATCCGAACGAGAATATGACGTGAATCGTTTAATCTTATTGAATAGTGATTTAAACCTGTACTTATTCGACGATGATGAAAATGTACTGCTGCCTGAGGTTGTGGATATGCTTTATTCTGATCAGTGATTAGCTGAAGAGCCAGAAGTGATTTTTTTATTCATTGAAGTTAATATGATGATGCAGCCTCGCTTCGCTAAGAAGCGGGGTTTGTTTGCGAACATTTATTCGCTGACAGGCTGGTGTCCAAGAGAAGGATTAAGATAGGGGTACGAGGACGAACCGAAGGAGGGGGTAGTTCAAATGAAGCTCATCATAACGAAACATACTTTCGAACGTTATCAAGAGAGAGCAGCAACCTATCAATACGACTTCTATCAGTTTCAAAATCGTTTAAAGAAGGTTCCGCAAGATGAGATTTGTTTTTTAATGTGGAAAGGAAAACCTGCGGTCTGCTTTGATCAGACCTATTGGCGTTATGAGTTAGATGAAAAAACAGATACCGTTATTTTAATCACATGTCTTGGAATTTTGGAATATATCAGTCTTCGTAAGTGGGCGAATTATGTAACGGCCAAAAACAGCCGCGCTGCCAAGAAGATAAAGAAATCTATTCGGAGGAAGGAGATGCAAGATGAATCACACTGTCTTGTTTAACCATTCATGGAGTAAGCCATTTTTGCCGACAGGGGGAACGGAGAAGATTTATCTCCTCATCAGAGCTCATGGGGGCGAAGGGTCAAAAGACGCCAAAGACCGAGCTCCAATCAATCTTTCTCTAGTACTGGACCGCAGCGGGTCTATGTCCGGAGAACCATTGAGTTACAGCAAAAAAGCGTGTCAATTTGTAACAGAACAAATGAATGTCAATGACTTATTAAGTCTTGTAGCATTTGATGACCATGTCAGAACCGTTTTTATGCCTGTAAAAGTGGCGCACAAGGATTTGATCAAGCAGCGTATCGATTCAATCGAAGCGGGTGGAACAACGAATCTTAGCGGAGGATTAATAGAAGGTGCGCAACATGTTCTAAAGAACAAGGCCGATGGCATGGTAAACCGTGTGATTCTGTTGTCGGACGGTCATGCCAATGAAGGGATCACGGATCATGAGAAGCTTCTCGCAATTGCAAAGGAATACCGTTCTTCTGGTGTAGGGATCAGTGCTTTGGGTATCGGCGAAGGTTTCGATGAAGAATTAATGGAAGGCATTGCGGAGCATGGGGGTGGCAACTTCTACTATATTGATAAAGCGGAAAACATACCGGCGATTTTTCAGGAAGAGTTGCATGGGCTGCTTTCCGTAGTTGCTCAGAATGTAAAGCTTAAGTTGATTCCGTCAGAAGGAACACAAATTGCAGGACTCTATGGGTATCCGGCGGATAATCAAGCAGGGCATCCCGTAATCTACACCGGCGATTTTTATCAGGATGAAGTGAAATCTATTCTCGTAGAATTGGCTTTTCTTCCCCATTCGCAGGGTGAACATAATGTGCTCCAATTACATTGGGAGTACGTTGATGTGACGGAGAATGCTGCAGCTTGCAGCATCACCATTGATGTCAAGGCTGTTTTCACATCAGATATCAACTTGCTGCACGTGCCCGGAAACCCCGAAGTGCTACAGAAGGTTGAGCTGACCAAATCTGCGAAGGTTATCGAAGAAGCCATGGCGGCATTTGATCAAGGGGATATGGAACATGGCCAGAAACTGCTGAAAGCCCAGGCGGATCAAATGCTCCAAATGTCGGTGACCATGAACAGCCTGGTCATGGTCGAGGAATCAGCGAAGCTGTACAGTCATTTGGAAAATTTCGAGTATTCTAGTAAGAAGCGTAAGGAGCTTCATCAAGAAAAGTATCGCCGAATGAAACGAAAGCAGTGAATTCGTTCTTAGCGATAGATGTATATTATGGATCTTGATATTTAAGAAAAAGAATGTGCATCTAAAGTGAGGTGTATGTATGGACATTAATTTCTATTTTACTGTATTTGGGATTGCGTATATCCTCATTGGAATCTTTTACGCGTTAAAAGAAAGAGAAACCATTGAAGATTTTGAGAAAAAGTCACTCGAAAAATTGAAAGATAATGAGGAGTTGATTAAAGCAAGCTTGGATACCATTCAAGAATATAAAATCTGTATAGAGAATATAAAGGTACTGAGATAGCAGACACCGAAGCGGTGGAAATTGATAAAAATATTAAAAATATGTACAAATTAATAGCTAAGCTTGAAAATAAAAGCAAGAGTCTGAATATTGCTTCTCTACGGTGTTTTGTTGATGACAAAACCATACTGATCTTAATATTTATGGTAAGAATAGTGTTTTGGCTTCCGTGGATGTGTTATAAGGGGATAGATAAAATACTATCACTTAAACATTCAAAGGAAATGGCTCGTCTAAAAAAAGAAAAGAATGAATTAATGTTAGAACAACAATGGCTTCAAATAAAAAGGAGAGATTACACACAGAGATTAGCAGAAAGTAATTCATCGGCAGAAAAGACAGTCGAGGAAAAGGCTTAATATTCTAAAGATATGTGCAGAAATAACCTCAACCATGATACGATAGTAATAATGAGTATTACCTATTATGGGAAATTGAGGGGATTCTTATGATCGACAAAGTCATTCGCATTTTTAACATCATAAATGCAATTCAAGCAAACCCTGGAATATCGGCAAAAGATCTTGCTTTCAAATGCGAAGTGAACATTCGCACTATTTATAGGGATATGGATATACTTGAGCTAATTGCACCTGTTTCTAGAGAAGGAAGAGGCACAGGTTATCGCTTTATGGGTAAATTCTTCCTGTATCCTCTTAACTTTACTGAGCAGGAGGCACTGGTCTTTTCTTTGCTTCCATCCATGCTGGACAAAGAGAATCTACCGCCCGGTTTTGATACCGCATATGACAAGATTATGGGAACACATCGCAAGGAAAAGTCTCAATTGAATCATATTCTCGAAGATATTACAGGAATTATACAAATGGGTACTCCTGCCTACCGACAAGAGAATCCAAATTTCTTACAACCAATTATTCAAGCTATCTTGGAGCAGAAGACAATGGATACCATTTATCATGCTCAATATCGTAATGAAACGACGGAACGGAAAATTGATCCTTATTTTCTCATTCCGCGTGACCAGCGTTTTTACTTAATTGGTTATTGTCATTCAAAGCAAGGGATTAGGACGTTTCGAATTAGTCGCTTTCAAAAAGTAGAGATATTGAATCAATCTTTCGATAAAAGCGGTTTTAATATTAAGCAATACTTAAAAAATACTTGGTCTGTTGATCGCGGGGAAAAAAATACTACATTTAAAGTCCGGTTTAACGCCGAAGTAGCCCGCTATATCAAGGAAGAGGAGTTGTTTGTACATCCTCGCATGAAGGATCAGAAAGATGGCAGCCTTATCTTCGAAGTAACAGTCAATAACGAAAAAGAGTTTCTAAGATGGCTTTTG
This sequence comes from Paenibacillus sp. GXUN7292, assembly GCF_050864975.1. Classification (NCBI taxonomy): domain Bacteria; kingdom Bacillati; phylum Bacillota; class Bacilli; order Caryophanales; family Paenibacillaceae; genus Paenibacillus; species Paenibacillus sp. GXUN7292. The sequence goes on from NZ_JBOZWO010000018.1 coordinate 13,035, forward strand.
CAATACGGGGCTTCAGCTGAGATTCTAGAACCTAAGGCAGTTCGGGAATCACTCAAACAACAATTGTCAGAATGGATTAGAATGTATCAGTAATATTTCCTTACCTCGCAAAGTTACTTGCGAGGTATTTCGTTTTATAGAACGTATATTCGCTGACACCCTGCTGTCCATACTTATTTATATAATAGGGATAGTCTTAGTCGGAAAGAGGTGGGGAATATGGAGATTCCAGTTTACGTCGCAATTACAGGTTTGAACCATTATTATGGAACGAGTTTCTTAAAGCCGGGCCAGCTCGTACAGCTTATTAAAGATCCGGATAACCCATACGATCAGGAAGCCATAAGAGTGGAGATACCCCCAATCGGTAAAATTGGCTATGTTGCTAATAGTATATATACAGTGCCGAAAGGATGCAGAAGCGCCGGCCGTATTTATGATTCCTTTGAGCATCAAGTAGGCGGAATTGTACGTTTTGTGATAAAAGATACGGTTATTGTAGAACTAACTCCTAAATCTGAGGAAGTATTTATTATTAATTTGATTACAGATGTTACATTCTCAAGAAAATAATCTAATTACCTCAATTCTTCCCTATTGATGGAAGGTGATGGAGTGTTTGCTGGCGAAAGTAGGTATAATGGATTATGCGGGGAGGTTGAATTATGGATCTTATCGATCAGGTATATCAAAAAATCAATGAGGCTCCATTGACTCCAAAGGTGCTGTTGGCTGATACCTATGCTACAGGTAACCAACTGCTCGAACAGCTATGTAAACGTTATGGGGCGATTTATAACATAGAAGTACAGACACTTCGTGGAATAGTAACAGCAAGAGCGAAGTTAGAGTTATTTCGCAGAAAAATAAGTTTACTTGAAGAGGGTCAAGCTGTTTGGGTGGTCCGTCTATTGATGAAGCAAGTAGCCGAGGAAGATCCGGACAGCTACATCACGGGCTCTATGTTGAAGCCGGGTATTGTTAGTAAAGTTTATCGCGCCATCTTGGAAATGCGGCTTGGTGGTATCCATGCTGACGACGTTTATGCAGAGCAATTTACTAATTTAGATAAAGGTAATTATTTGAAACAATTACTCGTAAGATATGAAGCTTATCTTCAAGAACATAGACAGACGGACGAGGCAGGATTGACCGAATATTTGAAGCAGGGAGCGGGCGATATCGTCTATTTGGCCGTTACACCGACAGGGTGGACGCAGGTGGAGCAACGTATGATCGACAAGATATCTGGCGGCCGCTTATGCTATTTTGATTCGGAAGCTCCTTTTTACATAAACGAAAATTTTTCAATGAATGGATTCAACATGTTTCGAGCAACCGGAAGCTTAGCGGAAATCCGAGAAGGATTTCGCAGAATACTTTCAGGAGCCTTGGCTCTTGATCAGACGGAAATTATTGTTTCTAATTATGAACAATATGCACCCATTATTTACTCGCAAGCCAAAACATTAGGGGTTACATGTACGTTCTCCAATGGACTGCCGCTAGTATTTTGCTCTGCTGGCAAAGCAGCTATCGGGATATTGAATTGGATTGAGGAAGATTACCCAGTAAAGAGGCTCACTGAAATGCTCCGACATGGTTATATATCTATTGCAGATGTACAGTGGTCCCGCGGTGCTTGGGTTCACATGCTGGAGAAATCTGGAGTAGGCTGGGGAAGAGAAAGATATGTTGCACTTCTGAGTCCAGACAGAATGAGTGAAGAAGATCAAGAGCAAGGTGCAGTTTTGTATGAAATAATGAACGGTTTGTTTAATGGAATACCCGAAGGAAATGAATGGAATCCGCTCTTACTGTTAAGTTGGGTGACAGATTTTGTTCAAAAATACGTTCCGGTTCAGTCACCGGATGATGCCAGTGTTGGGGAAGCCTTGAAGGAGCTCAATCAACGCTACATAAAAAGTCCGTCAGAACCTATGCCGATAGATTTAGCTATTAAGTATGTGAAGGAACTATTAAGCAGAATTCGGATACATGTCTCATCGACACCAAAACCTGGTGCTATCTTTGTCAGCTCCTTGCATAATGGCGGATATAGCGGGAGAGAGCAAACTTGGATAGCAGGCATGGATGAGCGAGCTTGGAGTATAGCAGCAGTACAAGATCCGCTGCTATTGGATCAAGAGCGCATTGCGTTGTCATTGAGCTTAGAAACAATAGGAGAACGCGCCAAAAAGGCTAGGTGCGAACGTGAATCCAGACTCTCTTTGATACGGGGAGAAGTATGGTTAAGCTATTCTTCTTATGATACCGCTGAACAGAAGATCCAAAGCCCGGCGTTTGAAATGCTTCAAATTTTACGCCTGCAGTCAAAAAATCCTTCTTTGGATTTTGGCGCATTGGAGCATTCTTTAGAAGAACCACACAGTGTAATGGATATACTGCATGCATCTGATCGCTTTGTCCCGCTTGATGGAATGGATGCGTGGGCTCAAGTGCTGAGGAATGCGGATGGCAATAGTAAGAATGGAATGAGATCCATACTTGTCACGTATCCTGCCCTTGCGCAAGGGTACTCAGCTCAAATTCATCGCTCAGGCGAAGAGCTTTCTGCTTATGATGGGTGGTTAGAAGCGGATCCCTTTGCCATTCTTGAAGAACCAGAAGCAGGTAATGGTATTAGCTCCAGCACCGTAAGCGTAAGTCAATTGGAGAAATATGCGAGTTGCGGGCTGCAATATTATTTTTATTACATACTGAAGCTTCGCCCGAAGGAGATTACAGAGTTCGATCGTACTCGCTGGCTGCAAGCCAGCGAAAGAGGGACATTGCTGCATGATGTTTTCAGAAGGTATTTAGAAGAAGTTACGGATCAGGGGAAGAGACCTGCTCAACATAATAAAACCCGATTGGATGAAATCGTAGAAACAATCATTAGAGAGAGTGCTCTGTCTATTCCTGCACCTAGTATGCATGTATTCACCAAGGAATGTGAAGAGATCCGGCGTGATGCAGAAGTATTTTATCGCAGTGAAGTCGATAAAACAGATCAACCATTCCTATTCGAATTGGAGCTCACAACACATAATGGAGAGCCGATAGAGGTTCTTTTGTCTAGCGGGATTCGCATAAAGCTGAAAGGCTTCGTCGACCGAGTTGATCGCATCGGACCTCATGAGTACCGCATTATCGATTACAAAACAGGCAGTACTAGCAAATATAAGGACTCGGATTATTTCTGTGGAGGTACACAGCTGCAACATGCATTGTACTCGCTCGCAGCAGAGCAGTGGCTTCGTGAGACAGGCATGGATCCGGAAGCTAGAGTTGTAGAAGCTGAATATAGTTTTCCAACTGAGCGCGGGCGGGGCGAATACGTAAGGCGAACCCAGAACCGGAGAGAAGAAATGGCTGTCATCGTTGCAAAGCTGCTGGAATCTCGAAATAGTGGAATCTACATCCCAGCTAAAGATTCGAAGATATGCCAATGGTGTGATTATCAGGCTGTTTGTGGTCCTCATTCTGAATGGATGGAGATGAAGCGAAATTCATCTATGAACGAGGATGTATTGAGCAGATTGCTGGAGGTGGAGGGTATTGACTGAGCAAAAGGTGCGGCTGGCGCCTGCTGACCAAGCAGACCGTGATCGGATTGCAGACGATTTAGATACGACATTTCTTGTTGAGGCGGGAGCTGGATCAGGCAAAACGACCAGTTTGGTTGGCAGGCTTCTTGCACTGATCGAATCAGGTACTAGAGTCGACCAAATTGCAGCCATTACATTTACCAATAAAGCTGCGGATGAGCTAAAGGAACGTTTCCGGCTGGCATTGGAAAAAGCTTTTCGGAGAGCAGAGGAGCAATCTTTGGAGCACGAGCGGTTGTTCGAAGCGATTGGAATCTTGACCTCATATTTATCGGTACGATACATTCGTTCTGCGGATCGCTCTTACGTGAACGGCCGATTGAGGCAGGGCTAGATCCTTCCTTTGAAGAAATGGACGAAGAAAGCGATATGCAATTTCGGGCAAGCTGCTGGGATGCTTATATGGCAGAGCTTGAGGGTGAGGCACGAATCCAATTCGAACAATTATTGTCTCTCCGCGTTGATGTTAATACACTTCGAGATGTATATGATCGCGTGTCATTGTTTACTGACGTCGAGCTTCCTTGCGAGGAGCGGGAGCAGCCACGATTTGATCGCATTCGGGATACATTATTCCCATTAATCGATGCTGCGGCGCCCTATATTCCAACTACCCAGCCTGAAAAGGGCTGGGATGCGGTTCAAAAGCTTGTTCGACAGACACGTCAGAAGATGCGGTACATCGACTTGTCGGATGATATGCGGATCCTCGAGACCGCAAAGGAGTTTGACCGCAAACTCGATGTGACGCTTAACAGGTGGACATCGAAAGAACACGCCGGTGAAATGAAGAAGCTTTTTTCTGATTGGCAAATCAATGTACTTTTTCCGTTCCTACAGGAATGGCGTGAATATATGTATCCGAAGCTGATCCGTTTCGTTCTGCCTATACTCAATTATTGCAAGGATTGCCGCTACGATGCAGGAAAAGTGAATTTCCAAGACTTGCTCATGGAAGCTGCTAATCTGGTGCGAGAAAATAGCGAAGTAAGAGCGTATTTCGCAGAACGATATCCGAGGCTGCTTGTTGATGAATTTCAGGATACGGATCCGATTCAAGCTGAGCTGATGTTTTTGCTTACAGGAACTTCAGAGCATGGGGGATTCGAGAAAGACTGGCGGAAGCTTACACCTCAGCCGGGTTCTTTGTTCGTGGTTGGGGATCCCAAGCAGTCGATTTATCGTTTCCGCAGGGCGGATATTTCTATATATAACGAAGTCAAGGCGAGGATCGAGGAGTGTGGCTCGATTTTAAAATTAACAGCCAATTTCCGCTCCGCACAATCCATCGGTGATTTCATAAACGGCCAGTTTGTCGGCAAACTTCCGCCTTCAGAATCGGAGCATCAAGCTGCGTTTGTTAGGATGGAGACATGTGCAGACGATCCTAAAAGCGTTCATAATACGCCACATGGTATCTACGTGCTTAATTATCCCAAAATGACAGGCGGTAAAGCTGCAGTTGCACAAGCGGATGCTGAGCAAATCGCACAATATATCTCTTGGGCGTGTCATAATGGTAATTTGCAGATTACAGAACGTGATGGAGGAAGCCGAGATGCGGTTCCGAGTGACTTTTTAATATTAACAAAAACAAGGGAGTTCATCCATGTATACGCGGAGCAATTGGACTTATGCGGCGTCCCAGCAGATACTTCTGGCAGCTCAACGATATATGAAGAACAGCTGGCACTATTGCAGCTAGCCCGCTGCTTAGAAGATTCAGCAGATAAACCGGCATTGCTTGCGGTGATGAGAGGAATGCTGTTCGGCTTAAGCGATCGGCAGCTATGGGCATACAAGCAGGAAGGCTTTCGGTTCTCGTTATTTAACTTGCCAGAGCTGGAGGCATGCGGCGATGAGGCAAGAGCAGTAGTTGTTGTTCTTAAAAGGTTAAAACTATATCTGGATTGGACTCGCACGTTAAGCGCGGCGGCAGCTTTTAGTAATATTGTTGATGATCTAGGTGTGCTGCCTTACGTATCGGAGTTACCCTCGGGGTCGGTTCGTGCAGGAACATTGGTGAGAATGCTGCAAATGCTTTATAGCGATTTGGCGGCAAGCTCTAGCTGGACGGTGCTATGTCAGATGATTGAGAGTATGCTCTCCGGCCGAGGAATGGAGACCTCTAGTCTATTCGCCGGCGGCAATCAAGCCGTTCGCATAATGAATCTGCATAAAGCCAAGGGACTAGAAGCATCCGTTGTGTTCTTGGCATGTCCTTGCGGGGAGTCCGATCATGATGCGACACAGTATATAGATCGGACCAATGATCCGGCTGCAGGCTATTTTACCATTAGTAAATCGAGTGGGTCGTTTAAAACGGAGCTGATCGCTCATCCCATAGGTTGGAATGAAATGAACGAGCGGGAGCGTGCTTTTTCAAGTGCGGAGAAAGACCGGCTGCTATATGTCGCCGCTACGCGTCCGAAGCAAATACTCGTTATTAGCTTGTATCCTGATCAACCGGCAAAGTGCCCTTGGACTCCGCTTATGGATGGTATGGATGTTGCACGCGAGTTGGATGTACCTGCGATGAAGCCGGAGAAAAAGACTGAATTGACAATTGGGGCGGATTTACAAAACGTGATGGAGGTTCGGAATCAGAGGTTAGATGCGATTAGTGAGCCTACTTACGCGGTGCTGTCAGTAACCGACCAGACCAAATCAATCGGCGATATGCCAGAATGGTCCGCAGATGGCAAAGGTATGGCATTCGGGAGCGTCGTTCACCGGGCTATTGAAATGCTCGGTAAAGGATTGCCGGAGCAGGAACTTGGAGATGCGGTATGCTTTTTAGCGGATGAGGAAGGCATGCCTTCGGAGTATATCAGCGAAGCTGTTTGGGCAATAGAAGATGTGCTGGGCAGCGAGCTTTGGCAGCGTAGTCTGCGTGCGCGTCGGCGGTTGTTCGAGGTACCTGTGATGATTCGCAAACGGGCTGATGAAGTTAGCTTGTTTAGCGATGTTAGGGGTGTCGCACAAGAGGTTGCAGCTGCTTCGGAAGGAACAGCTTCGATTGAGCATGTCTATGTTCGTGGGGTTATCGACTTCCTTTTCGAGGAAGAAGACGGTTGGGTCATCGTTGACTTTAAGACTGATAGTGTAACAGAAGAAAAGCTCCAGACTTTCATTGAGTTCTACCGTCCGCAGGTGCAGGTTTATGCGTCGGAATGGGAAGAGACTTTTGGTTATAAGGTGAAAGAAGCTGGGCTGCTCTTTACGGGACAAAGGTGCTATGTGAAGCTATCCTGACATTCTAGGATGCATATACTTAGGTAGTCTCAATTGCGTGAAGTGGTAATGTATGACCGCAAAAACAAGGACATTCCTAATACATTGTCGAAATGAAAAGGGTTAAGTGACTTTTGACAGAACTTGAGGTGGACTATGGAAGTCATCAATAATATTAGCCAACTTCTTGGCGATGATTTAAAGCATTCGATCCGTAAGGGTTCAAAGCTGTCAATAGCTGCATCATGCTTCTCGATTTATGCATATGAAGCGTTAATGAAAGAGCTGAATCAGGTAGATGAAGTTAGATTCATCTTCACTTCTCCTACCTTCGTTGCAGATAGTTTTAAGAAAGAAAAACGGGAATTTTATATTCCGAAAAGGAGTCGAGAAAAGAGTTTATACGGTACAGAGTTTGAGATTCGACTCAAGAATGAGATGACACTGAAATCAATTGCAAAAGAGTGCAGCGAATGGATTAGAAAGAAGGTCAAATTCAAGTCAAATAACACTTCTGGATCCATGCAAGGAATGGCAAATTTGCAGTCGGAAAACGGAACCTATACTTATATGCCAATGGATGGTTTTACAACAGTCGATCTCGGTTACGAGAAAGGTAATGTACTTTCAAAAATGGTCAATAAGTTTAATGAAGCTCCAATTACTAAAACTTATATCGATCTCTTTGATCAGCTTTGGAACGATAAGAGCAAGCTTGAAGACGTTACAGATCAGGTAGCAGAGCATATTTCATCTGTGTATAGAGAGAACTCTCCTGAGTTCATTTATTATGTCATTCTATATAATATCTTTAATGAATTCTTGTCAGACATTACAGAAGATATACTGCCAAACGAAGCAACCGGCTTCAAGGAAACGGAAATTTGGAAACGTCTTTACCACTTCCAGAAAGACGCTGTGCTAGGTGCGATTAATAAGCTGGAAAAATACAATGGATGCATTCTTGCAGATAGTGTAGGTTTAGGTAAAACAATCTCTGCTCTCGGGATCATCAAATACTATGAACTTCGTAACAAATCGGTCTTATTGCTGTGTCCGAAGAAACTTGCCGATAACTGGCTCACTTATAAACAGAACGTGACCAATAATATTCTGTACGCTGACCGACTAAGATACGATGTACTTTATCATACGGACATTTCCCGTGAGAGAGGCAAATCTAACGACATTCCACTAGACAGGCTGAACTGAGGCAACTATGATCTGCTCGTGATCGACGAATCACACAATTTTCGCAATAACGAAGCGAAGAAAGATAAGGAGACAAGGTATCAGAAGCTGATGTGGAAAGTACTAAAGAGCGGCGTCAAGACTAAAGTATTGATGTTGTCGGCAACCCCGGTGAATAATAAGTTCGTGGATCTTCGCAACCAGCTTGCTTTGGCGTATGAAGGAAATCCTGAAGAAATCAATAATAAGCTGGGCACTGAGAGAGGCATCAACGATATCTTTAAGCGGGCCCAGTCAGCCTTTAACCAATGGTCCAAGTTGGATGCAACTGAGCGGAAGACAGAGACGCTGCTTGGTATGTTGGATTTCGACTTTTTTGAGCTGTTGGATAGCCTGACGATAGCTCGTTCTCGGAAGCACATTCAGAAGTATTACAAATCTGAGGAAATCGGTGAATTTCCTAAGCGGCTACCGCCTATATCCAAGTTCTGTGATCTGACCGACAGAACGGATGTCATTGGTTATAATGATATCTTTATGGAGTTGTCCAGAATTAATCTCGGCATCTATGCTCCATTCAAGTATATTCAACCAAGTCGCTTGCGAAAGTATGAAGAATTGTACGATACAAGTGTTAAGGGTGGAAGCGGGAGCTTTAAGCAGTTGGATCGGGAAGGCAGCTTGCAGCTTCTGATGAGGATCAACTTGCTCAAACGGCTAGAGAGCTCGGTAGAATCGTTTCGGTTGACACTGTCCAAAATTATTTCCAAGCTGGGTCAGACACTGGAGAGAATTGAGGCGTATGAGCAAAGTGGAAAATCAGATCCAGTTGGATACACTGAAATAGAAGACGCTAATCTCGATGATGACGACTGGCTTGATGATGACTATTCCATCGGAGATACGATTAAGATTAATCTTTCCGATATGGACGTGCTTCGATGGAAAGAAGACTTGTCGAACGACTACAATATTCTGTCTAACCTTCACGAAGAAATGCAGAAAATAACGCCTGAACATGATGAGAAATTAAATGTTTTGAAACAAGTCATCGATAAAAAAATTAGTGAGCCAATCAATTCAGGTAATCGGAAGTTTATCATATTTAGTGCATTCACCGATACAGTGGCATACTTGTACACCCATTTATCCGAATACATGAAAATAAAATACAACATCGATACCGCTAAAATTGTTGGTAGCGATGAGAATAAGAATACCGCTGGTTTGCGAAATGACATCAGTACATTGCTTACTTGCTTCTCGCCGCGATCTAAGGAAAAGAAACTGACAATGCCAGATGTAAAGGGCGAAATAGATCTACTTATTGCGTCCGACTGCATCTCTGAAGGGCAAAACTTGCAGGATTGCGATTTTCTCATCAATTATGATATTCACTGGAATCCAGTACGGATTATCCAACGGTTTGGACGAATAGATCGGATTGGCTCTCAAAACAAAGCCATTCAGTTGGTGAACTTCTGGCCCAACATGACGCTAGATGAGTACATTCAATTGAAAGAACGTGTTGAGAATCGTATGGTGATTATGGATATGACAGCAACCGGCGACGATAACGTCCTGTTTAATCAGTCCAGCGATCTGGAATACCGGAAGCAGCAGCTTAATCGTTTGCAGAACGAAGTTGTTGATCTCGATGACATGAACACGGGAGTATCCATAACGGACTTAGGGCTTAATGATTTCCGTATGGATTTCGTAAACTACGTCAAAGAGAATGGTGAACTTGATACCGTGCCAAGCGGACTGCATACTGTTGTTTTTGCTGATGAAGAAAAAGGTGTTAAACCTGGCGTCATATTCGTTCTTCGCAATGTGAATGAAGAATTGAACCCGGACAAGCAGAACCGTCTGCATCCCTTCTATCTGGTCTACATGAGTGATGATGGTGAAGTCATAATTAATCATATAGATGTCAAGAAGACACTCGATGTCCTGCGTGCTCTATGTAGAGGACAAGCAGATCCCGTTCTAGATGCTTGCCATAGCTTCAATCAAGCGACCAAAGACGGTAGGAGGATGGATGCCTACTCCATGCTGCTGGAGGAAGCAATCCGCTCCATTGTTCAGGTGAAGGAAGAAGGCGATCTGGATAGCTTGTTCATCTCAGGAGGCACAACAGCATTAATCGATTCGGTCAAAGGGCTTGAAGACTTTGAACTCATTACTTTTGTTGTCATTCGGCAGGTGAATGCATGATGCTTCAATTACCAACAAGCACACTTGTGAATCGTAAGATTCCGAAGAACAAATTCTATGAGAAGCTCCATGCGAATCAGCACCTGAAGGAACTGTTTACTGAGCAAGTCGAATCGATCATCTGGAAGCACAAACTATCTAAAGAAACGATCCGTCTGGAACCGAAAGATGACATTGAGGAAGTTCAGGTGTTTGAGATTCACTTGAAGGAGCGAACCTACTCACTTGATCTGTTGCGGAGCATCGACAAGGCGATCCCGTATCCCATTCTGCATGTCATCATTTACGAAGATCAGGTAAAACTCGCTATCGCCTACAAGGAACGGAATCAGACGGACGATAACCGATCTGTTGTACGTTCCTATCATGAATCAGAATGGCAACCTGTAGAAGATGTGAAGCTGAACATCGTTCAAGGACTTGATCTAAAGGCGGTCTACGAAAACATCATCCGTCAACTGCTGCCGATCAACTCGAAGCCAGATATTGAGCTTACAGCTGTTCTGGAGCGACAAGCCAGCATAGATAAGCTGACGCTAGAATGTCAGCGGCTAGAATCCAAGATTCGCAGTGAAAAGCAGTTCAATAGCAAGGTTGAATTGAATATGGAACTGCAACGTAAACGTAAACAACTGAATCAACTTCTCGACTAAGTAACTGGAGGTTTAATTGAATAATGAATAAGTTGACAATGAAATCTACTGATTTGACTCAGGTCAATATCGACAAGATTGTAGAATTGTTTCCTAACGTAATTACCGAGGCAAGGGATGAACAAGGAACAATCAAACGAGCGGTTGATTTTGATTTGTTGAGACAGGAATTGTCCGACTACCTTGTTGAAGGTGAAAAAGAACGGTATCAATTGACGTGGCCGGGGAAAAAGGAAGCAGTTCTCACCGCAAATTGTTCTATTGATAACTCATTGAGACCCTTATTATCGGATAGTGTTAATTGGGATGAAACACGTAATATGTATATTGAAGGCGATAACCTTAAGGTGTTAAAGCTTCTACAAGAGTCTTACTTGAACAAAGTGAAGTGTATCTATATTGACCCTCCGTATAATACGGGAAAAGATTTCATTTATAAAGATAACTTTGTTGCATCAGAAGACGAGTATTTGGAAGAATCCGGACAGGTTGATGAAACTGGCATTCGATTGTTTCAAAACACCGAGTCTAATGGGAGATTTCACAGTGACTGGTTAACTGAGCTTTATCCAAAGCTCAAATTAGCAAGGAACTTATTAAAAGATGATGGAGTTATATTTATTAGTATAGATGATTACGAGATGCATAATTTACGAAAGTTGTGCGATGAGATATTTGGTTCAAGCAACTTTGTTACAACTATTGTATGGCAAAGGGCTTTTTCTCCAAAGAATGACGCAAAGTATTTTTCGGCCAATCATGATTATATTCTTGTTTATGCGAAAAATATTGACTCATTAAACATTAAACTACTTCCTAGATCAGAAGAATCAAATAATAGGTATAAAAATCCTGACAATGATCCAAGAGGGGCATGGACGTCTGGGGATCTAACGGTAAAGACATATACTGAGAATTATGATTATCCAATAATCACCCCAAGTGGTAAAGAAGTTTTTCCAACTAGGGGAAGATGTTGGTTTACTTCAAAAGAAAATATGCTGAAGTTAATTCAAGATAATCGGATATGGTTCGGTGAATCAGGTGACAATACCCCGCGATTAAAGAGGTTCTTGAAAGACGTGCAAGACGGAATGGTTCCTTTGACAATATGGCTTCATGAGGATGTGGGTCACAATCAGGAAGGACGGCAAGAATTAAAAAAATTATTTGATAATAAGGGATACTTCGATGGACCTAAGCCAACTCGATTGTTGAAACAAATATTGCAAATCGCTAATTGTAAAAACAATGATATCATTCTAGATTTCTTCTCTGGTTCCGCATCAACCGCTGATGCAGTTATACAATTGAATTCAGAAGATGGTGGAACACGTAGATTTATTATGGTTCAAATACCAGAACAAATAAATGAGAGTACTGAAGCCTTCAAAGATGGGTATAAGACAATCTGCGAAATTGGAGAAGAACGAATCCGCCGTGCTGCTAAGAAAATAAAAGAAGAAACAGGAGCAGACATTGACTACGGATTCCGTGTATATCGAGTGGACTCTAGCAACATGAAGGATGTGTACTACACGCCGGACAGTTTGGGCCAATTGAATCTGGATGATGTGGCAACGAATATCAAGGAAGATCGTACTGGCGAGGACTTGCTCATCCAAGTGATGCTGGAGTGCGGACTAGAGCTTTCACTACCTATGGAATCCAAAGAAATTGAAGGTAAAACCGTCCGTTATGTTGCAGGCAACTCCTTGATTGCTTGTTTCGATGATGAGGTATCAGAGTCAGTCATCAAAAAAATCGCTGAGGATCAACCTCTTCGCGTTGTATTCCGTGATAGTTCTTTCCAAGATGATTCTTCTCGTATCAATGTCGAAGAACTGTTCAAGCTACTCTCCCCAAGCACTGAAATTCAAGTGTTGTAAGGAGGATGAACAGCGATGAAAATTAAATTCAAACATCAACAGTTCCAATTGAATGCTGTGAAAAGCATTGTTGACGTATTTCAAGGACAACCCAACGAATCCTCTCGTTTTACGCTTGATAAAGGTCGACGGCAGAAAAGCGTGGAAATAGGTGATCTATTTCAACAAACAATAGGCAATGAGTCTGAATATGGATTCAAAAACAATCCTATTAAGTTGATTGATCAGGAAGTCTTGAATAACATCCAATCGACTCAACGTAATAATGGATTAAAAATGTCTGAACGACTTGAAGGCAAATTCAATTTGACAGTAGAAATGGAAACCGGTACGGGTAAAACATACACCTATATCCGTACCATGTTCGAGTTATATAAGAAGTATGGTTGGAGCAAATTCATAATCGTCGTGCCTTCTATCGCTATTCGTGAAGGGGTGCTTAAGACATTTCAGATCACTGAAGATCACTTCATGGCGGAGTATGGCTCCAAAGCTCGATATTTTGTTTACAACTCGAAGCAGTTGCATCACATCGAGAATTTTGCCAGTGATGCTGGTATTAACGTCATGATTATTAACTCTCAGGCGTTTAATGCGAGGGGTAAGGATGCAAGAAGAATATCAATGGAACTGGATGACTTTAACTCCCGGCGTCCAATTGATGTTATTGCGAGCACCAATCCGATCTTGATCATCGACGAGCCTCAATCTGTGGAAGGTCAGAAAACAAAAGAGGCTTTGAAAGATTTCAAACCGTTGTTTACGCTTCGATATTCGGCAACTCATCGGGAAGATTACAACAAAGTCTATCGTCTTGACGCTTTGGATGCGTACAACATGAAGCTGGTCAAGAAGATTAGCGTTAAAGGCATCTCGGTCAAAGGTACAAGTGGAACGAACAGTTACGTATACCTGGAAGGCATTGATGTCAGCGACAAGCATGCTCCTGTAGCACGACTTGAATATGAAAAACGTACTAAAACTGGATTAACCAAAGTATCAAGGAAGATTAAAACCGGCGATAGACTCTATGATCTATCCGACAATTTAGAGCAGTATAAAGGCTACCAAGTATCTGAAATCAACGGACAGAATAACAGTATTAGCTTCACTAATGGTGTCTCCTTGTACGCTGGAGACGTACAGGGAGATGTCAGTGAACTTCATTTCCGTCGAATCCAGATTCGGGAGACACTGAAGTCTCATTTCGAGAAGGAGCGGGTATTGTTCCATCAGGGGATTAAAGTGCTATCGCTCTTTTTCATTGATGAAGTTGCCAAGTATCGGCAGTATGATAAAGACGGTAATGAACAGAACGGTGATTATGCGGATATTTTTGAAGAAGAATACATGGAACTCCTGAATGAACAATTGTCACTGTTTGCGGATGATCCTTATATTCAATATTTGAATGCAATCCGAGTGAAGGATACGCATAAGGGATACTTTTCGATCGATAAAAAGAGCAGTCGGTTTATTGACTCTAAAGTATCAGCCAGAGAAACCGCTTCTGATGATGTCGATGCATACGATCTGATCATGCGGCATAAGGAGCAACTTCTCAGCTTCGAGGAGCCGACACGGTTTATATTCTCCCACTCAGCGTTGAAAGAAGGCTGGGACAACCCGAATGTATTCCAGATCTGCACACTCAAGCATAGCGAGTCCACGATCAAGAAGCGTCAAGAGGTTGGCCGTGGACTGCGACTTTGCGTGAATCAATCTGGTGAACGAATTGACTCAAGTATTCCGGGCATTGACGTTCATGAGATCAATGCTTTGACTGTTGTAGCTAGTGAATCCTACGAGCAATTTGCCAAGCAACTTCAAAGTGAAATTGCTGCTACGTTGTCGGATCGACCACGCAAGGCAGATAATGGCTTCTTCTTGGAAAAAGTCCTTGTGAATGCCCACGGTGAACAATTGAAAATCGACGATAGACTTGCGACCAAGCTGCAAAATGCATTCATTCGTAACGGCTATACGGATGATGACTACAATCTGACGGATGTCTACTTTGCTGCCGTAGAAGAACAATCCGTCAAACTGCCCGATGAACTGAATGGGTATCAGGAGCAGCTTATCGAACTTGTCAAATCGATCTACGTTGAAGGCAAATCGGATATGACGAATGACGATCGGAAAAATACGATACCATCCATTACAGTGAACAGCAACTTTTACAAGAAAGAGTTCAAGGAATTATGGAACCGGATCAATAAGAGATCGGTATACACGGTTCAGTTCGACTCAGAAGAGTTGGTACGGAAGTGTGTTATGGCGATTGATATGAGCTTAGACGTACCCTCCATACGTTACTCCATCAAGCACGGGGAAATGAACGAGATTGAATCCCGTGATCAACTGAAGCAAGGTGGAGCTTTTATACAGCGAGAGACGCAGACAGAATACGTTCACGGACCTGCAACATCGAAGATTAAGTACGACTTGATCGGTAAGATGATGGATGAAACAAAGCTCACTAGGAAAACGATCGCTGCTATCTTGAAAGGCATCACACAGGCTAAATTCATGCTGTTTCAGAAGAATCCTGAGGAATTTATACTCCGGGCATCCAGATTGATAAATGAACAAAAAGCGACAACCATCATTGAATCCATCACTTATGATGTGATCAATAATACATTCGATACGGATGTGTTCACGAAGAACACGCTGAAGGGACAGCTTGGTCAAAATGCGATAGCTGTTGAGAAGCACATCTACGACTATGTAGTAACAGACTCGAAGATTGAGCGGGAATTTGCCAAAGAGCTGGATACAAGCAAGGAAGTACACATTTACGCCAAGCTGCCACGAGGCTTCTACATTCCGACTCCAGTCGGCGACTACAATCCAGACTGGGCAATTGTATTTAGAGAAGGCGACGTCAAGCATATTTACTTTATTGCAGAGACAAAAGGCTCTCTGGATTCTATGGAGTTGCGTGAAGTCGAAAAGGCAAAAATTGAATGTGCACGGCGACATTTTGCCAAACTTAATTCAGATCAGTTGAAGTATGATGTGGTTAACAGCTATGAGAAGTTAATGGAGGTTGTTAAAGGGTAATAATACTATATTGGGCCGGGGATCAATCTTTGCTGATCCTCGGCTTTTTATTAGTAGGACAACAGGAGATGTTTTATCTTGACAATTATTAAAGAGCGTTGACAGTATTATGCACTAGGTTATAATTAGGGGATAGAATAATGTGGAAATGGGAAAAATGAGGAGAACAGGATATGATACAACAATTCTCGCCGAATGGCAATCTAACACCTGGGATTCACACCTATAAATTAGATGAGTTCGAACAGCAATTTGTATATGACTTTTCAACTTCAACTCGCCGGACAGTAATATATAATAATTTCAGACAGTGGCTTGATCAATTACTTCAAGTCCTTCCACCACGTTATGTGTGGCTAGATGGAAGTTATCTTACCCAAAAAATTGATCCTAATGATATGGATCTTGTGTTGTTCTACTATCCCGAGGATATTCAGGATCAGCAACAAGCTGCTATACTTGGAGATTTAATTAATCGTGTTTCCAGAAGTTATGATTGTGATGCTTATCTTTGTTTATCATTTGAACATTGGAGCTCGCAACAACTGCAAACTTTTCCACAACAGAATCATACAATAATGCAGACCTATTGGATGGGACAGTTCGGCTTTGATAGATCCCGGGAACCAAAGGGAATGATACAGATAGAACAGCAAGAGCTGATATCAATAACGGCAGGAGGTGTAAAACCATGAACGCCTTCGATGAGCTAACAAATCGTATTAAAGAGACAGAAGAAATTATTGAAGTTTGCAAAGCGAATCATAAAGCTATAGGGTTACCAGATTATATCTCAAATTTAGAGATTGCTTCGCTACAGCAGAGACTTACCGACTTGAAAAATAAATTTAATGAAGAGGTGCGAAGCCATTCAGAGGAACTAGAGGTTAGATTAGAAACAAGAGATCTTCCTTCTGGACAAATACCTGTAAGGACACTAACAACAATACTTGGTGGTTTGCAAGCACTTACTGATAGTGTTGCGAATACATTATTCAACCAGCCAAGTAACCGTGGTCCAATTCCACAAGATATTATTGAACGCAATTCGTGGGTGCTTAAGACTGTTAAAGCAGGATCGTTTATTGCAGTTATTGACTTGAAGCATGAAAACCAAATGTCCATGGATGAAGTGCCTCAACATCAGATTATTTCAGAACTCTATAGTCTATTCAATGCTTCCGATGATGAAGAACCATTACTTGACGCAATCTCATCATTGGGAACGAGAACCCTAAAATATTATACGGACTGGACTAAGAGTATACGTGATTTAAATGTTCCAGTAGAAATTAATTGGACTACGACACAAGTTCAAAATGATGAAACAAAGATATCTTTTGACCCAGATAAGGCAGATAAGATATTCACCATTCTTAATGAGAGATTAACTTCGAGAGAGGAAGAGATAATCCTTCAAGGAAGATTAACTGGAATTAACGTAAGAACAAAATCCTTTGAGCTTTGTGCAGTTGATGGAAACAAAATTGTAGGTAGGATAGTTAAAGATAAAGTTTCAAAATCTGCAGGGTATCTTGATAAAAGATGTCGTGCGGAGTTATTAAAAATTATTACCCGAAGCTCCGCCGGACAAGAAAAAGTATCGTGGACTTTAAACGACGTCGAAGATGAGGAATGAATGTGTGCTAAAGGGTGTCTGATATAGCCCCTTCTTGTTCGTTTAGTTTCCGTATTCAACAGATACTGTGAAATGTTACAATGGTCATATTTATGGTCACAAAACCACCGAAAACAGTCGGAAGCATGGGGGATACACGAAACCGAATAAGAGGTGTAGCATTCATAATTAGGGTTTTTATCCCATTTATCATTTCTCTATTAAGAGAAATACAAGACCCATTAGTCCCCTGACATTCTGTTGTTGGGGGACTGTTTCTTTTTTAATAATTAATTAGGATATTAGAACACCCTCGAGAACTTTGACGAAATGAAACAGGGATTATTTTTTTAAAAGAACATATGTTTCGTGACATATGGGTGTCTTATCATAGGTTTATACTAATAGTAGAAGCAGATGAGAGGAGATTGTTTCAATGCAAACAGTTAAACTGACTGAAAAAGCTCTAAAGTCTAAAGGCTGGACATACCAGTTTGATTTATCTGTTTTAGATGATAAAAGTGAAGACTTGATTAATGAGCATATTCGGAATATGTATGCATCGGCGATTCAAGCGCTTTCTAAGCAGAAATCGAAAAAACTATTGAAAGGGCCATTTATTTTTGGAAATGTAAGAAAAGTTTTTAGGAGATAATAATCGATTTGTGGATGGTTTGGCGTTAATTGTAACCCCATTCTATCAAGAGGTTGTTGGTAGAGATGTAGACCCGATAGTTGAGACCATGAGACGACATAAAGGATATATTCGGATGGAATCTGCAATCCCGATATTAGAAGGAGCGGTTCCTACGGGTGTATATGAAGATGGACAGGTCATTCCTATAGTATCGGATATCGCATTGCTATCCAAGTTGAATGACACTTTTGAGGAGCATCAATATATGCTTTCTCTAGTCAATCCAGGAATGATACTTAAACCCAATCCCTACGATTGATTAATTTACGGAGACTATTCTGATAATAACCCAAATTGAAAAAGCATTATCCACTGATAAGGGGGACTGGATCGACCAGTTCTGGAGATAACCATATTGTTGGAATTTTTTTGAATAGGATAAGTCATAATGTTGAAAAAGTTGGAAACACGGAGGGATGTAATAAATGAAAGATTATGAAGCAGCAATAGCGATATACCAACAATTAAAGGACTATCAGTTTGAACCATTTCCCCTTCATATTGGTGAAGCGGAAATTGAATTTAGAGAATATAAAATATCCAATACAGACGATGGTAACATCCATTGGCTTTCATTTACTGCAGAAATCTCGGATCAAGATTATACATATGGCCATTACAGCGTAATGCTTCGTTTGGGTAGTTGGGAACGCAGTTTTTTCTCAAATGGGCAATCCTATTACATCATCGGATACGTTAATAACAATTACCACCATGAAGTCAGTCTAAAACACTTATTCCCCGATAAAGAAGTCACCACTGAAGAGGTTTTGATCGAGACTCCTATCCGTTATACCCAAAGGGATGGTGGACTAAATAATGAATTACGCCGTAAACATACCATTTCCATATTAGAGCAGTTAGGATGCGAAGTGGAAGGAAATAAACTGGGCTTAGGAACATGGTCCATTAATCGAAATGCTTTTGTTGACGGTATGGAACATTTCATTAAAAATATGTTGGCGACTACGTTGGTGAAAGCTCATTTTCGAAAAGGGAATGATATTCTTATTCCTGGCTTACCGCAAATATCATCAGACTCACTAATCGAGGATAGGAATGATTCCATGACAAGAGTAATCAGAAGCTGGAAAATAGCGCCCGGACCAGACGCGGAGGGATGGAATACGGCGTTAGAGCATAACAATATTTTTATAGGCTGGCCCGAGCTTGGGAATTTAGATCAATATGAGACCAAGGAGGAATTGGTAGAGCAATACAAAGAGGTTTATGAAATCGACTATAATCCAATGAATGATAGCTTTACATTGTGGGCTTTCCATAATGATATTGAAATTGGAGATGTAGTTTTTGCTAACCGCGGCGGAAAATGTATTGTTGGCATTGGGAGATTTAACGGGAATTATGAATGGGATAACGATGAGCATTACCCTAACAAAAGAAAGGTGGAGTGGTTGTTTGAAGGGGAAATATATTTTGATTACAAAATATTTCCAAATAAGACTTTGAGCATAATCGATTCCACCAAACTTGAAACCATACGGGAGGCCGTATATGAACAAGTAGAAAATGGCCAAGAAATTTGGGAGCAGCTGTATGATCGATTCGAGAAAGAAAATCAAATCAATATGATTGATGCGTTTTACAATTATGTAAGAAGTCGAAAATTCCATTTTTCTAAAGAACTGTTAGCCAGATTTATTTATTCGCTTAAATCAAAGCCTTTTGTTATTTTATCAGGCATTTCAGGGACAGGGAAAACCAAAATTGCACAACTATTCGCCGAATTTATGTCCATATCAAAACCAAAAAATCTCCAGGCCGAAACGACAAATGTATTTGAGTATACGCTTCACCCTTACAACTTCAATTATTCCAGAATGATTGTCCCAGTAGCGATTATGGAAACATTGGAATTACCCGACTTGGACAAAGGACAAGAAATCATTCTTCAATTCGATCAAATGAACGAACCTGCATTAATAAAAAAAGAAGAACGAGGCCATACCAGGTTAGGATTTCGCAAACAATTTAATGAATGGCTGCAGAACCATTTTCAAGCTGGAAGCTCTTTATATATGCAAATTTTTGAGAACGGTCAGTGCATCAGATTTTATAAGAGTAAGCCGGAAAAAGAAATTATTCCTGTGAAACAGTGGTGTTTCCTATCCGTGCGCCCGGACTGGCTGGATCATCGGGGATTACTGGGATACTACAATCCAATCCTGCAAAAATATCAAGTGACCGAGATGCTGAAAATAATGCTTAGGGCGCAAAAACATCCGAAGCTGCCCTTTTTTGTCATTCTTGATGAAATGAACCTAGCTAAGGTCGAGTACTATTTTTCTGATTTTCTAAGTTGTTTGGAGAGCCGTCGGGTTTCGAAAGATAGTAATCTTATTCAGGAAAAAATCTCGTTGCATCAAGAGTTTGAACAAGGAATATCTTTTGTAGATGAAGATAATACGATCTATAGCGTGCCAACGGATTTGGAGATTCCGGAAAATCTCTATTTCATCGGAACCGTCAATATTGATGAGACGACATATATGTTCAGCCCTAAAGTATTGGACCGTGCGCATGTGTTGGAGTGTAATGAAATAAATTTTCAAACCTATTGGGAGGATCAAGAAAAGAAAACCATAGATACATCAGTAACTTCAGTTCAAGCAATGACAGAATGGTTCACGCAAAAGGGTGATTTCCATCGCGGTCTATATAGTAAACAATTCTTAATTACTACAGCTATTGCGAGCAGAAAAGATAAAATGAAGCTAGCCGATCAATTTAATCAATTGTTAAAGAAGGAAGGCCATCTATTTGGTTATCGTGTTTTTGATGAAATTTTCTTTTTCCTTGATCAGATGGCAGAAGATCGACGTTGGAGTGATGATGACTTATTTGATATGGCAATTCTCCAAAAAATATTGCCCAAACTGCACGGTAACCGGGCCCAAATGGACTCTCTGCTAAATCAAATGTTCCGATTCTGCCTTAGTGATGATTATGAAGAACTTCCTTTTGCCATCAATGAAGAAGTTGAAGATTATTCGCTTTTCCGTTTTCCCCGTTCAACGGAGAAGATCAAGAATATGCATCGACAACTGTTAAGAACTGGATATTGCAGCTTCATTACGTAGTGAAACGACCATGAATATAACATATAAGTTATTTAAAAATAATCAGCCATATAATGAGCGGGTGTTATATGATTTTGAAACGTATTTACTTGAATTGGAGCAAATTTCGGATGAAGTAACAGAATATATACAATCCAATTATTCTTCAGTACTTACAAGCATCCATCAAAATTTCTATCAGTTGCAGTTTAAGAACAGGGTAGGTTGGGTGAATGTTTTTGGCGACACCTATCGATTGTTATCATATAAATGGGATGAATCCAGGGTTCACCAGCTTTGGTTATCGATTAGTGGAAGATTATCTGCTTTGCCGTTTCACCACTTCGCGGAATCGAAACAAAGCGCAGATACTTCATATCGGGATAAGCAGCAAATTCAATATCACCAGTGGGTATTTTTTCGTGATCAATTTCTTTATCAAGATGGAATGAGGCAGGCTTGGGAATCGATTGAAAGGGAGCCTCATACGCAAGTCGTTATAGACAAACGTTGGAATGATCCATGGTTAGCAACTTACCTCAATGAAAACAGTTTTATGGATATGATCGTTAACGGCCACTTGACTAGCTTATCCAAGCAGCACCCTTTGGCTCAAACAGTGATATCTCAGCGGATGAATGAACGCTTCCCAACCAGAGTTAATGAGGTAATAAAAAGAATTCATTTCGATACAAGAGAAAATCAATGGATCAAATGGCAGTTGACTGAATTATTAGAGCTAACCGACTGGATGGATAAATATATTCAGCAAGCCCATCGTAGCCGTTCTATTTATCGTATCGATCATTTGAAAGAAGAGAATCAGCTGTTGAAGCTTTATCTCAAGCAGATGTTGGCTGTACCCTGGATTGCGGAAGTCGGGCGTTTTCAAGGATCGATAGGTAATAGTACCATATTGCAGCGTAAACAAGGCTACAGACAATGGTTCGGGTTCTATCAGCGATTTATTCAAGGAACCTGTTATCCTTTGGAAACAAGTCAGTTGAGAGAATTGGTCGAGTCGAAAAAGATTTCGGATCTGTTTGAATACTGGTGCTTTTTTGAAGTACTGGATGCTATCGAAATCTCTCTGCAATTAAACAAACGCAGTATTCGTTTTGTTACGTCTGATTTTTCCGGAATGATCCTTCAAGAAGGGACGAGAGTAGATTATC
The DNA here is from genome assembly GCF_050864975.1 of Paenibacillus sp. GXUN7292. Lineage (NCBI taxonomy): Bacteria > Bacillati > Bacillota > Bacilli > Caryophanales > Paenibacillaceae > Paenibacillus > Paenibacillus sp. GXUN7292. Next base: position 35,472 of record NZ_JBOZWO010000018.1, read on the forward strand.
AATTAAAACATAGTACTCTTTCTGTTTATTACAACAAAACCTTTTCTAAAGGAAAAGAGTCTTACTCGACTGAACTCCGCCCCGATATAAGCATTCATTGGGATGGGAAATGGGTTCATATAGATGCGAAGTTTAAAAATACTTTGGAGTCCGATTTTCTAAAAGAGGATATCTACAAAATGCATGTTTACCGTGATGCAATTCGTAACTCTCAAGCAGCAGTAGCCATATATCCAGTTATCGATGGATGCTCAACGAAAACATTTTTTTCCTCGAATCCAGATTCTTCACAAAATGGTGTAGGAGCTATCAGTTTAGATATCATGAAGGAGAATATAGTTCTTAGAGAATGGATCAGAGAGGTACTTTTATCTTAAGGGATTGGAGAGGCATTTATGATAACACCCTTGGTTAGTAAGTGTGAACAACTTGGAAAGGGACTAGACCCTGAAGTTCTAAACGAGCTTCGAATGAAAATTATTACACCCCAAATTGAAGAACAACACGTATCAGATCAAGACTTTTCTTATTTTCCTATAGGGCATAGAGGAGAAGCGAGAATCTTTCGAATATCCCATGGAATAAATGGACGCCTTTTTATTGAGATCCATGATGTTGAAATAAAAACCGAATTCCCGTCACTTTGGCAGCTCACTGATGATGATCGTAATGAACTGCATGCTTCAGGTGTCGCCTATTGTTATTATGGGGAAAATTTAGCCGATTCGTTTGAAATTATTGAAGAAGTGAAACAGAGACATCTTGTTTTAAGTCAAATTAATCAAAATACTCGAAAAAAGAAGCTTAAGAGTAGCAACTATGCTGCTGACCCTCCAACTAAAGAAAAGATTGAAATATGGACTTACAAAACTGGACCTACCAAGCCATTTACTTATAAATTAGCAGTTAAAGCTTTCAATCAAATCTACGACGAGTTCCCATTATTCATAAAAATGGAAGGGATTGATGGTGCAAGAGAAGCTGCCAGTAAGTTTATCCTTCATACTCTATCAAAAAACTTAACAACGGAAGAATTACACTATCTCGAAAATCTTGATCAATTCCGTGTGATGAGTTGTGACGATTTCCGTAAGAGCGCACCAAGGTGTCAAGTTTCTTGGTTTAAGAAGTAAGGCATCCCATCTCATGGAAAGGGACTCCCCAACAATATGCGGGCCGGCTTCATCATAATCCCCAAAGCAAACAAGATGTGCAGATATACGATTATATAGATATGCAATTCCCGATGCTGATGAGCATGTATAAGAAAAGGGTTAAGGGCTACCATATGATGGGGTATCGATTTATGAAGTTGTAGCTTGATGCCCCAATTTTCAATGTCGTAACAAAAATTAAATTTCGATTGGATAGCATTATTGACTAAGAACATTGAAAAAACACCTCGATATAATGTTATCGTTTCTAATTAATGTAAGACGCTGAGCGAATCGGCGTCTTATTTGCTGTTTCAGGAGTGCTTTTTATTCCCTCAAGGATAGAGTTTAGAACATTTGTTCGCTGACAACATAATGTCAAAGAAATAAGATATATTTTTCCATGTAGTACAAGAATCATCCTCTCAGAGGAATCCTGATTGTAAATTGAAGGAATATAATGAAAAAAATAATATTAGTAGTTCTTCAGTTGCATATTTGGTACAATTTTCTATGTGAGTGAGACAGAAGAACAATGAAAGATTAGTAGAGGAGCAATGAACATGAACGAAATCGATTTATTTGTTGAACTTATTGATGATAAGGCAGCAAGTCAAATTCTGAGAGAATTTAATGAGGCTGTGCCTGGGTTCAGTAAAAGTCCAAGCTTAAAGCAGAAGAAAATTCATATCCGCAACTTTTTTCGCGGACAAACGATGAATATGAAAAGGAAAAAGAAGGATAGGATAAATCCATTTTTCTTACACCTTTCAGCCTATAAAAATCAAAAAAACGATGAATTGTTCGGTTCCTACGATGCTAAGGGGTTGCTCCTCTTTCTCGCTAACGCAAGTGAAATTCCGGATTACTCAAAATTTGCCATTGCACTTGCCTACCAACCCGATACGGTCAGAGAAATGCTCACCCAACTATTTAACAATATCCAGAACAAAAAACCATTATTTGATATACATACGGCATTTGAGACTCAAGAAGAAGCGGAGGCCTATTTACAAGCAACCTCTGCTTATTTCAAGGATCATTCAGTTGATCACGCATTAGAGCAAATTAATCGGCTTCTCGATGATAGGCAACATAAACGACTCGCTGAGGTAATTGCTGCAGTCGAACCGTTGTCACTCGTTGAGTTTCTTAACAGACAGAATGAGTTCAAGGATGATCCGCTGTATCTCGTGAATTATGCGTACGCGATGACACATCCCCATGAACAACTGTGGATTCGAACGGGATTGGTGTTCTTGATTACTCATCAATTGATGCTCCAGCAGAAAGAAAAAAGTAAAGAACTGGAGAAGATTAGTCAAACTATCGAAGAATATCAGCAAATACACGACACACTAAAGAAAGAGAACAAGGAATTTTCGGAAAAGCTTAAGGAGGAAGATAAGAACCGCCGCCTGATTGATAAAGAAAGAAGATTGCTAGAGGATGAGAAGCTCAGATTGGCAGAGGAGTTGCAGCAGTTGGCTCAGATTTTCGAGAGTTCGAAAAGGCAGCATGAGAGTGAGTGGGAGCAAGCTCGGCTTCAGCAAGCAACTGCTAAACAAAAGATGGAGGGATTTATTGAGGAGTGCAGAGGAGAAGGCTCTTATATTGAATTTGCGGTTGTGTACACAGGGGAATTCCATATGTTTCATACGATTTACCCTGAGATTACGGCGATTAACTTTAAGGAATGGAGCCAATATAAAAGTAAACTTCAAGATTACTCCAAGCTTTATATTCAGCGGGATGGGTTAGACTCCAGGCTTATTAAAACGCTTCAGACCTTCTGCCGAAAGCATAATATTCAACCAGTCTTCTTTTTAGCAAGAAATGAGAAGGAAATGATAGAACTAATCGGACATTATAAAAGACAATTGATGGAGGTATAAGAACGATGATAGAAGATAGGAAGTTTAGAGCTCAGCTACAAGAATGCAATCAAAACTATATGTTAGGTGTATTAGCTACCAACCCGGATGAATTTCCGAATTCTGGAGAGGATCCCAATGCTGCAGTTACCATAATGCGCAATGCTTTTAAAATATGCTTTTATGTCAATCCAATAAGTTTTCAGCCAGAACCCATTATTGAGCTTGATTACTTACTTCAAGAAAAGGCTTTGTCTACAGTCTATATAGGTATGGAGGAATCTTTCCCCAGAAACTACTTGTCGAATATGAGCTATACCTATACAACAGATATTGAGCAAAAGTTACAAAAGATTAAAGAGAAACTAGAAGGTAAGATTATTGTATTTCGACCTAAAATCACCTTCACTTCGGATGGGAAAGTATTCAAAAACCTGGACATCATATCGTTAGAAGATATGTCGTCTAATATTGCGCTAGATGCAGAGTTTATGCCAATTCCAATTTATCAGAGAGCGAGCAAATTTGAAGAGTCGATCAAGGAGTCGAAGGTTATCCACTTTAAAGATTTTTATCACAATATGATTCAACCTGATTATGCAATAAGTGACAATTACATATACTCGTTTGTGGATGGCTGGAAAAAGGATTCTTCCAGGAAGAATGGCTGGCTATATACATCACCTGATGAGGTGATAAAGCTTAGAATAAATGATGATGAGCTTAATAAGCATCAGGTGATTGCAAGTCCTGACCATCTTGTGTTCGTCGAGACGGGATACTTAATCGGTCTGCATGATCAATTTGCATCAGAAGGCACAAAGCTGCACTCAAGTGAGTCTATGATCGAGGAAGAAACGAAGCAAGTGCCTGCTGTCGAAGCTTCTTCTGCTAATTCTTCTTCAATCACAGCCACTGAAGTTGAAGTTATGGCACCGAAAGTAATTAACGATTCGATAGCGAGGTCGGCAAAGCCAGTTGCTCGTCCGGCTTCTGATGTGCAAAAGCTAGAAGGGAAGTTTTTGCTGGATTTGGAGAGAAACGCTCTCGTTAAACGACTGTGTTATGAACGTAAGGATCTTGTGAACTTTCATATTAGTGTCAAGACGAATCCGATGACAATTTTGTCGGGTATGAGCGGTACTGGAAAAAGCCAGTTGGCGCTGCTTTACGCCAAAACATTAGGGCTCTCCAAGGAGGAAGGAACACTTCTCGTATTGCCGATTAGCCCGTCGTATACAGAGCCAGAGGATATTATAGGCTATCACAATTCAAGCGCGGGCTTATATATTCCTTCTGAAACGGGACTAGTCGATTTTCTAATTCACGCTAAAAACCATGGAGACCAAATGCACATGGTTGTCTTTGACGAGATGAATCTTTCGCAGGTTGAGTATTGGTTTGCGCCATTCATTTCTCTTCTCGAAATGGACGGGGAAGAAAGCTATCGAGAGCTGAAACTGTGGAGCAAGGACAGCGTATGTCATAACCAGGCTAGGTATCCGCAAACGATTCCGATCGGGGACAATGTGATCTTTATCGGGACAGCAAATATGGATGAGACGACGAAGGATTTCTCAGATCGGCTGCTGGATCGGGCCAATATCGTAATGCCTCGTAAAATGAAGTTTGTTACTCATAAGCGGGCGATTACGGATTCGCGCGAGCTTCAAGAACAGATGAGTGATGATTTTGCAGAATTGTATCGCAATCGAGAGACATATCGCGCTTGGAACTTTAATAAGGATACTTGGTCAGCTTTTAATGAGAGCGAGCTCGGCTTCTTTGACAGTTTGCATGAAACGATTCAGCGTTTTGACACACAAAAAGGCGTCTCTTTTCGAGCACTGGAGAGGATTGGCATGTATTTGAATAATATTCCGTTGGGTAATAATCAAGAAGCCGAGATTGAGCGGCAGGATGCGATTGATTTGCAGGTGAAGCAAAGAATTCTGACAAAGATTAGAGGCTCAGTAGAGCAGTATGGAGATCTGATCGGCGTGCTTGCAAGTCAAGAGAGCGTTCCTACCGGCAGTGAATTGTATGACTTGTTCACAGGAGAGGACGCTCAGACGATAAGCCATTTCAAACTTTCAATTGAGGAAATCAAGCGCAAGGCGAGGGAGCTGCATATCAATGATTACGCATCCTAGAGTATACTTGGACGTGCTGAATTATGAGAGGATATGGGTCCAGCGCGAGTCTTTAACGCTTTATCCGCACGATCAGATCGGTGATGATATTAGGTCAGTAAAGGAATATAGCGCAATGCGTTTTCGCTTTGAGTCTTCCAATCCCAATGACGAGTTGCTTGTAGAGACTTACGATACTGATGGATTTCAAATCGTTAAGCCAGGCTGTGCGCTGGTGGTGAATGTCAATGGAGACTCTGACGATATGCTGGTTCCAGGCGACTATCCTGTTAGAGTTCAAATTGAAGGCTGCGCTTATGAAACGCTGTACCGCATTCAGCCCAAAACGATGACATGGGATCAGTTGCTGAATCTTCGAAAGTATTTGGAGATGAAGATGTCCGGATTAGCTTATAATGTGCTGGAACGCAGAAGCGGTTCTATCGGAAGCGAAAGAGATTTGCTGCCGCATGCGCTTAAGGTATATCAGCAAATTCGGAAGCAGATGAACAAGCTTCACTATCAGTTGGAAGATATTATGAAGGACCCTGCCAAGGATGTGGGACAGGAGTATGCCCAAAGATCCTTTTCACGCAAACCGGATTCGAAAAGTCAAAGATGGTTGACCAAGCGTGCTTCCGCCAAAAATTCCAATCCGATGGTGCCTTCTTATTTTTATGAAAAACATGCAAAGTTAACAGAAGACACCGCAGAGAATCGATGGATTAAATATGTTATTCGCTATACCAAGAAAGAGCTGAAGAAAGCACAGCTGATGTTCGAATTGAATCGCAGAGAACAGAAAAGCAGAATGGCCAAGAAGATGAAGGATTTGGGTGATTATAGAACGAGATTCAATCGGATTACAAGCCAATATGGCTTTGATGCCCGTCGTAAGGAGCTGCAGGCATTAATTAATCAGAGTGAGCGTGAGCTGGCAAATGCACAGGATATGCTTAGAGTTATTGATGATCATCTGATCGAGGTGAACAAATATATTGGACAGTTCTCGCGTTATGAACAAACGGAGAGCATGGTTAAGACGACCCATCAGTTCAATCAGCCGAAGCCTACGCAGCGCATGCTAAAGGATAAGCGCTATGCTTGGGTATATCGATTCTACAAGGGACTTAAGTCGATGGAGACTCATCAGACGTCCGCGAAGTCAACTTTTCCTTACAAGAAAACCTCGCTTCTGTTTGAGTATTATGTGCTATGTCTGGTTATCGATATTTTGCTGGAGGATGATCTCAGCTGGAGTAGTGGCTGGCTGGCAGATTATGCGAATCCCGAAATGACCATCGGCAGCCTGGTGCCAGAGACTCTGCTACGATTTGACAGTCCAAGAGGTGATTACTACGTTGAATTGGCATACGATACCCAAATTGCAGTTCATGCTGATGAAAGCGTCAGCCACTTTAAAGCGAATATAAAGCGGGCGCCGGATATTCGTATTTCTGTCTATCAGAGCAGCGGTGAATTCATGAGTACGATTATATTGGATGCCAAGTATCGCCGTTACGCTTATTTGTGGAATGATCTAGAGGAAACGGATGTTACGAAACAGCTTAATGACTATTTACGAATATGGCATTACGATGTGCAGAAGCCGGTCCGGTCACGAATGAAACGGGATGCAGTGAGCAAAGTGGTTGCCGTGTATCCGCAGCAGAACGAAGTAGATCCATACTTTGAGAAGATGGATAAGACGCTTGCTTTTGTTCAAATTACACCTGTTGACCCGGCCGGGGACGAGGAGCCATTTGGTTATCAGGCTCTCAGGGAGCTTATTGTAGAATTTTTGAAAAACGCCACAGAAGACTTGGAAATGAAGGTGATCTAAATGTCCAGTGACGAGGATTTGCAAAGGCTCTTGAAGAAGGAGTATTTAATAGGTCCGGAAGTGCGAATGGATGTCAACAAGAAAGGGATCAATTTCTGCTCAGGCAACAAAAACACCGCATTTTATGAGCTTTGGGGAGACAAAGAGATTTTTCGTTTCGTCATTGTGAAACCAACTCCTAATCTTTATGCCTCAAAATTTGTAGGGAAAAACCATTTGCTGTTCCTGCTTATCGTGGAGGATAATCAACTAGTCGGAGGCTTTGTCTCCTTAAATGACAGCCTGCTTGAGCAATTGCAAAGCATTTTCCCGCACCTAAACGATGAAAGCCTGCGACAGTTTGAATATTTGTGGGCTAACTTTGTTAAGGATCATTATTTCTATGATTTGGAGACATAATTTGGTGGATTATATACTGATGTGTAGGAGAGACCCTTGCCATTTCGAGCTAGACAAAATAATGAATTGATCATTTGCATTATTCCGTATTTAGAGAACGTGTATTAATTTGGCAATATATAAAGAGCCAAGTTAATACACGTTTTTTTATATAGAACAAACATTCGGTGACAAGTTGTTGTCAAATGGCTAGGTTACAATTATTGTTAAGTACTTTCGAGGAGTGTGTCCATTGAATAAAATTCAAAATATGCTTTATTACCTTATTATTGGGTTACAAAAATGGCCAAATAACTATGCGCAAATCCCGGATGAGCTTCACAAGGGAATGCTTATGTTTATACAAGAAGTTGCAAGATCAGGAGGTGAGATTCCTGCCGAATTACATAAACTACTTCAAATTTTACATAAGCCATCAAATGAATGGGGAATACAGGGATTAATAGAGTATTACCCAGGCGAAGCACCAGTGATTGAGGAATTCATTGGAATCACTCCAGATGCGGAGGATTTTATAAACACGTATATCTCTCCCAATGAAGCGCAGCAGAGAAATATGTATGCCATTTTACAATTCTGTAGAGATGAAAGTCGGAAATTGCAGACAGAGTATGCTCAAATCCGTACATTTCTGTCACATTCCCAAAACGCTGTATTATCGTCATTCCAACTTGCTCAATTCGTTGAGTCGTTTCGTGATCGTGAATTGAGTACACTCGTTCGCCAATGTTATGAAGAGGTGACTACACTCTTGGTTAATTTTCGGAAATGCCCATATTGTGGATGGACACTTGAATATAAGAATGATCGATGGCGTTGCAACAAAGAAAATATATGTTATGCATTGGCTGATTTTGAAATGTTTGAACAGTTCGACTTTGAAAATAATCGTGTCTACCGACTGCTCCCCGGTATACAGAGATACGTCTTGTTGCCTGGAATGTCTGAAATGAAGCTTGCTGATTTCTTAAAACGGAAAGGATATGGAGTTGAATTATTTCCCAACATTGATGAATATGATCTCGCTGTCTCACTTAACAACAACAAAATATTTCTTGATGTAAAAGATTTCAAAGATCCAAGAACACTGGCAAATTTCTTCAATCAAAAATCACTAACATATTTGGACAAGTATGGCCATCAAGTATACGTCGTTGTTCCTGAGTATCGAAACATATTATTTCCCTCCTACGGCAAAAGGGCTTCAGTACTTCTAAAAGAAGACACGGAGAAATTTATTAATATCATTATGGAAAATGAAGTGGACAAAATGTTAAAGAGGGTGCTTTTATGAGAAAAACATTTTGGGACTTAACTGGAGATATAACAAAGGATTTTTTTTCTCTAGAACTTCCAAAAGCCGATATCTCAACAATAATAAGTACAGAAATATTTATTACGGGTTGTCTTTTGATTGAACCGTTACTAGATATAGATAAAGCTTGGTCAATTTTGGTTGGTTATGATGAACCGATTTTAAAGAACATCGAGCGTATGGATATCATAGTCCGTCTTAGAATACTGTTTCCTGAGTTAAGAAGTAAGAAGATACTGACCCGAAGAGTTGAAGCCTATCGAACTATTGATAAGAAATATCGAATATTTGAAATCGATGAAGAGAGAAGAACCAGCAAACTGATTCCGCGATTTCTAACCAATAGGATTACCACCTATGAACAAATTCTAAATAAACCAATCCCAAGGCAAATCAACGATATCCCATTTGCCATTCAGGGGAAATTCGAGTATTCAAGAATTATACGAGGAGGGATAGCTCAAAGCTTTTTTGGAAGCATTCCGGAAACTTTAATTGAAAATGAAAGACGTTTGCTGCCCTCCTATCGTGAGAAAAAGACACTAAGTTTAGAGCTGCCGTTCAATGGACTTTCATTGGCAAAGGAAATGGATAAAATCGTTGGTAAATCTTCGGCATGGGAGAACAGAGTAAGTTCAGTTGCACTGGAGTCTATAGATTGGGCTAGTGAGTTTGTATATAAAGGAAACCAGCATATTGGCGGTGCTCTGGGGGCAGGAAAATCAACATTCATGCTTATGGAAACGTATCGCCTTGTGAAGCAGGAAGGTGCCCGAATTGGGTTTATAGAAGGCAGTGTTTCTCAAGTTATAGAGCGTGTCAAAGTTCTCCGTGAGTTAGGTATAAATGCTGTTCCGATCATTGGTAAGTCATCAAGGAAGTCACATCAAGAAAACTTTTTATTTGCAAACTCTAGCGAGATTTTTGAAACTAGTGACTGGTCTAAGGACGAATTTCAAGCTTTAAAACACTTATCAGACGTTTGCGTACTTAAGGCACTATCTGAGGATTACGAACGGAACAATCAATTTCCCTGCACTCAGCTAAAGCAAAACAATAAATTTGTGAAATGCCCATTGGCGAATCACTGTGGAGTTTATCACGATTTTTCACGACTTGCCGAGGCCGATGTATGGGTGGCTACGTCTGCAAGTGTTCTCAAAACAAGAATACCGGCTATGATAGATCCGCTCGAAAGAACAATTTATGAAGCAATGTACGATTTGATGGATATCGTATTCATAGACGAAGCCGATGAAGTCCAAAAACAATTCGATGAGACTTTTCTATCGGAATATAATGTGTTTGGAAATGTAGAAGATATCTTTGAACGGTTATTTAACGAATCTAATCAACTGACTAACGGACAGTATCAATTTGCTGGTGATCCTATAGTAAATGAGTGGAAGGATAAGCTCCGTCAATTGGATCACATGATTTGGAGGATATATAACAAATTAGATTATTCTCACACATTGCGTAAAAATATCAGCAGAAATCTTATTAGAGTAGCAGCGCTAGCAGATTCATTAAGCGACAAAATCTCAGATAATGAAGAAAGTCAAAACAAAATACGAAAGCACCTGCTGAATTATGCAAGTGAACCATATCAAGATCCTACCTTGTTTAGTATTGTTGACAAGTTAATTGAAACGGAAAATATCGAAGAGAAGCAAAAGCTGCTTACTAAAATTACAGAGAAGCTGCTAAAAGGAACAATTCAACCAAGGGTAAGCCGTGAGTTGTTTTATGCCCAATTAGAGTTTTTTATCTATTTAAGCCGAGCGGAAGAATGCATTAAATTCATTTTAACTTCTTTCACTATGATACAAGTAAAGCTTGGAATGTCTGCTAATTTTTCTCCATTATTTACAATGCAAAGAGATTATCAACCATTCATGAAAGAAGCCATGACAGGCACAATGATAGGATACAAATATGACTTGAAAGATGGGGAATCAACAGGAGCATTTAAACTAGTTGAATATACTGGAGTAGGCAGATTATTGCTTCATGACTGGTATCGTGTTTATAAGGACTCTGATCAGAAACAAGGGCCAGCGGTTATCTTTTTATCCGGTACAAGCCATGCACCCGATTCAGCACATTATCACTTGAGCACAGGATCAAAATGGGTTCTCAAAGCGGAAAGATTACCCTCGGAAATTAGCATGACATTCAAGCCATTACTTAAAGTCCGTCAAGTCGGCTTTCTGGAGGTATCAGGAATTCGAGATGAAGAGACTAGAAGCAGCAATCTGTATGAGATGGTCCAGCAACTTAAATCCGATATTCAATACGAATTGAATCATTGGAAAAGCAACGGCACTAAAAGAAGAGTTCTCTTGGTGGTTAACTCCTATGACGATGTCGCTACTGTCGGCAGAGTATTTCGTAGTCATCATAGTTGGGAAGGTCGATATATGATTCTATCAAGGGAAAAAAGCCAAGAGACTGATCACTATTCAAGATCAATGATTGAATCATTTCATAAAGAAAAGGCTGAAGTATTAGTTGTTCCGCTAATGTCAGTAGGAAGAGGTTATAACATACTAGATCAAAAAGGAGAGGCGTTATTCGGATCAGTCTTTTTCCTAGTACGACCTTATCCTATTCCTAACGACATGAATTACATGGTTCAAATTCTCCACGCTTATTTGCCTAGATATTTGCAACGAATAGAGGAGCAGAGTATTTATTATGAGAAGGCTGTGTCCAAATTACGTCAAATTAGTAGTGCCAAGTTTGAAACGATGTATAAAAAACCTGATTTTTGGTCGATTCTGAGTGATTCAGAAAGAGAAATTATGGCATGGTTTACGTTTATACCGATTTGGCAAATGATCGGACGATTATTGCGTGGCGGCAAGAATGCCAGAGTGTTCTACTGCGACTCGAAATTTGATGCTAAGCCGGCTGGAAAACCAGAAGGAATGTCGATGTTGGATAGCTGGGCTTCAATCATGCAGAAACACAAAAGGGATCCTTTATTTGAAAGCTTGTATGGTCCTTTTATAGAGGGGATAAATAAAATGATTCGGGAGGTAAATTGTAATGAAGAAGATGGAGCTGTTTGCGCTAGAAATTGATGAAACCTTATTTTATAAGGAAAACATTTATTATATGAAAATGCCGGAAAGCTGGCGTAATTTCTTTAATAAAGAGCGTATAGATGGAGGTTATAAACTTGTCTACAAAGTCGAACCGTTAGGAAAGAAGCTTAAAAGTATATTTCCTGAGATAATCAGTGTTTCTTCTGATAACAAAATGCTGATCCATGATCAGCCGTGGTTAGTTTCAACAAAACCTATCCCTCAGTTTTATATTAAACAACTGACTCTTGGATGGTTGGCTCATTTAAAAAGATTTTCGATTTCTGAATTACCACAAGATATAAGAGATTTGGAACCTACTTGGGTGTCCTGTACTTTCGGCGAAGTCCATCAATTTGTAGATAAATATCAGTGGATTCCCGGTATGGCTGCAATCAAGTTTTGCCAAGAACCCAAGTTTCTTGATCTTGGAAATGAGCTGCGTGAAGAGCTGGAATTCAATCATGTTATTTTTAATGGTAAGCATGAGTGCATTTCCAATCCGCTTCAAAAGTCCAATCGTCATGAGTCCTTCTCTTATGTGATTCGGCTTGAATTAAAGACCCGTGGCGGAGATGCTGGTCGAACGATATTAAATGTTTCTCTGGGGACAAGAAGGTATTTGGGCAAAGAACAAATTAAAGATGGAAAATGTTTTATGAGATCCGGGCATGCCTGTTCGGTACTTGTATCCGTTAAAAATCCATATATAACGAACAAGGACAGATCTTTCTCACAGTTGAAATTTAAGAAGCGTTATGGAAGCAGCTCTTTCTTTACAGCATGGGAGACCGCTTTGGATGGATTATACTGGGATGTGTTAAATGGAGAATCATTTGAATCAGATTCGTTGCTCGTAAATCCAAAGGCATATTATGAAGGAAACGGCGAAATAACTGCTTATGTCGTAAATAACAATTTATTTTATGGGAAAAGTGTAAAAGCAGGAATTGGTCTTCCTGAAAAAAGCGCCTTGTTTAACTTGGTCAAAAGCTTATTAGTTAACTTTGGCGCAAAGGAGCTTCAGTTAATTCCTGACATTACTGGCCGTACTATGAATGATATTCGCTTTCCAGTAGTTTCTCCAAATGAAGAAAGATTAACTATCGAGATTTATAGTTCTAATGAAATGTTCGATACGGTTAAGAGGGTGCTAACTACAGAGCAAAAGTCAATAGATACTAAAACTGTTACTATTCTTGAAGAGCTTTCTGACTCTCTCTTCAGACTTAACTGCAATAAAGAGGTTATTGTCGAACTTGTTCATTGTAGCAACGAAGAGATAGTCGCTGAATTAGAAATAGATAAGTACAAAGAGAAATCACTTGCTCAAAGCAAACGTGTCAATCAAATTGCAAAACAATTTTCCAGGGCGGAACGGCAGGACAATCCGGTTCTAGCATTCGTAGAAATCGAAGAAAAGGATAAATGGAGAGAAGGTTCTGATCCAAAGAAAGCTGTCAGGGAAGGAATGAAAAAGACGGGACGTCTCACTCAATTTATCTATCCATTAACAGAAGATGAGGCTGGAGATATGTCTCGAATTATTAATGCAGCATTGGACCTCTTTAATGATTATGGTCTGTTTAGTAATAATGTCAATAAAATCAATGTTCCAGGAACATTGCTATCCATAACTGTCTTAAAAGCAGGCAATAATTTTTTACCTGCTATTTCAAGACTAGTAGACGCAGAACTAAGTATAAAGATATTAGGTGTCGATTCTTGGATGACCTTACAAGAAGCGGCATTGAAAATGGATGACGCCAAGTTTCTCGATAGACCACGTAAAGAAAATCGAAGCAGCGAAGTGTTTGAAGCATTTGTTTCAAATGCGATCCAAGATGAACTAGATCGTAGTTCAGGGCAAGTAATTGTACTAGTAAATGTTACATTAAGAAACGGTTGGCTACGATCCATAGGTAATGCCAAAATACAACGTGATCGAGTTCCTTTTCTAAATGAACGATTGGCCAATGAGTCTCGATTAAAATTCATTCGTATTAATGCAACGGAAGATGTTCCTCAATATCGAATCATTATCGATGATGAATTAAAAAACTATAACAAAGCATCAGGAATATTTAAAGACACTATTGGTGCTTTTTACTGTGTGGGCGGCAGACCTAGTGCATGGAAAGGGATCTCAAACGATGCAACAAAGTTTTCATCACCATCGAAACAGCTGCTTCAGCAAAGGGCTGTGGAATACATTCCTTTAGGAGCAAAGGACGAGGAGGAAATGGATGAGCTCGCGATTCTAGCAGATCATTTAAGACGTATAGGATTGACATATGATAAGCACACCATTCTTCCATATACGATGCGGGTCCTAAACTCATTATCAAAATATATATCCGGTAATGAAGACGGATATGATTACGATGCTGAGTTTGACGAAGAAGTTGAAGTGGAGTTAGAGGAAGAACTGATAGAATTGAAAATATGAACGAACTTTTTAAGAAGCTTAAAAGGTGGCGACAAGTTAGTCGCTTTAAGCGAAAGGAGAAGGAATAATGGCAACAGATCTGGATTTTGACTTGAAAATGTGTGGGAAAAGTGTTTATATAACATATTTTGAGTTTTGGAATAAGCCGGGGTTCGACGAAAGAACAATACGTGAAAAAATGAAAAAAGTTGGAAAAGGCGAGAACGGGATTAAAATGTGCATTCATGCAGCCAGAAGAATAGCGGAAAATGGGCTCCAAATTGAAGCGTTAAAGGTAATAGAAAGCTCTTCCCGAGTTAATCAGGCAGCACGAGAGAAGGCTAAAGCACTACTTAATTCGATGCAATAAAAAGTTGGAGCTCAATGATCTCATTAAGTCATCATATCTATTTGCCACTTTTACGGAACTTAACCCACCTATTGCAATGAACGAGTTCGATGAGTGATTCACAACGCTGTTGATTGGGCGGCGCCAAGCAGTCGGCCGAATCCGACTTTTGGCAATGCGATGCCGTTGGAGCCGCTGAATGATTGACTTGTATAGCCCCCGGATGCTTTCTTTTGTATGGAGCAAGCCTCATTATATCCAGCACCCACACTTGGCTTGGGCTTGATGACGATGGATAGGCAGCGGCTTTGTCCACTTTCTGAATCAGTGATATGACTAAGGAATTACTTTTTTCAGCGTGGGTTTACAATATCCGACAACTTTATTTCCAGTTTCTTCTTACGGGCAGGACTTCCTATTCAATTTGTTGAATAATACCAGGACAAAAGATTGAAGGAGTTATACTATGCTCAAAAAAATTGTAGCCCTATTTCAATCAAAGCAGGCAAAGCCAGAAACAGAAGTTACTAAAGTTATAAAGCCAAACAAACCGAAGGTCGAACCCGCCCGTATCGGGGAGCTAGGCGAGTATAAAATCAATATCCAACTAGATCAACTACCAAAGAAATGCCAGCATTTGAATGCTCAAAATAGATGAAGGAAAGAGGTTAGGCCAATATAATCCGACAATGAAATTTGGAACAATCGAACACTATACATGAAGTTAACGAAAAATTACACGCTGGAATGCTAGGTATGTAAGTAGGTGAAGTCATGAAACAAGGTCTTTACGAACAAATCATTAATAACGTTACAAGGAAGCAGCTTGCTGAGCTTGATCCTGCTCTGTATGATATCGGAAAGGAATTTCTAGATGCCGAGGAAGCGAGGAAACTGCTTTCGAATTATTTGGCAATGGTCACTCGCAGGGCGCTGAAAGCGGTACGGGAGCAGAATAGCAATGACGAGGATGCGATATTCGCACAGGTACGAACCTGTAATGAAATTATCTCTACCCTCAAAGATAGCTTAGGGCAAGCAGAATACGAGGAATTGCAGCTGGATGAACAGGGCGAGGTGCTGACCTACGTTTATTCGAAACTGAACCATATTCGAGGCGTTCGATTGGAAAAGGTACTTCGTCCAACAACACCGTTATCGCAAAGCTCGTTGTTCACTGGGGCGCATTCGGAGCCGAATATGATGAGTGAATTAAAGCATGAGATCGTAACGTCGGATCATATCGATTTTCTCGTTTCGTTCATCAAGTGGAGCGGGCTTCGTGTTCTGATGGAGCAGCTTGAGCAGTTTACTGTAAACGGCGGCCGTCTCCGCATCATTACGACAACTTATATGGAAGCTACTGATTATAAAGCGATCATGGAGCTCAGCAAGCTTCCGAACACGGAGATCAAAATCTCCTATGATGCGGAGCGTACGAGGCTTCATGCCAAAGCATATATGTTCAAAAGGGATACTGGCTTTACGACGGCATATGTGGGCTCTTCGAATCTATCCAACCCTGCACTTACGAGCGGTTTGGAATGGAACTTGAAAGTAACCGAGAAGGATTCCTATGATGTGCTGAAGAAGATCGAAGCTACCTTCGAGAGCTACTGGAACGATAGGGAATTCAAGACCTTTCATAGCGCAGATGAGGAGCATGAACAGCTACTCAAGGAAGCACTCGGAAGGAAAAGGGAGCAGGGACGGAACGACCTGACGTTTCATTTTGACATTATGCCTTATGACTATCAGAAGGATATTCTCGAGAAGCTAGAAGCGCAGAGGACGTTGTACGGCAGAATGAAGAACCTCCTCGTCGCGGCGACAGGCGTCGGGAAAACGGTTATATCCGCCTTCGACTACAGGCGATTCGCTCAGCGTAATCCGAGAGCACGTCTGCTCTTTGTTGCGCACCGCGAAGAGATCCTGAAGCAAAGCATAGACATGTTCCGATATATTATGAAGGATCTGAACTTCGGCGAACTGCATGTGGGTAGCAATCAAGCGGAGTCCATCGATCACTTGTTTATTAGCATACAGAGCTTTAACTCGATGAAACTAGCAGAGCTTACTACAACTGATTTCTATGACTACATAGTCGTGGACGAGTTTCATCATGCGGCGGCGCCATCGTATCAGAAACTGCTCGCCCATTATGAGCCCAAAATATTGCTTGGCCTGACGGCTACGCCGGAGCGGATGGATGGAAAAGATATTTTATACTTCTTTGATGACACGATCGCTGCGGAAATTCGTTTGACGGATGCTATCGATCGCAAGCTGCTTGCTCCGTTCCAATATTTTGGCGTAACAGATAGCGTAGATTTGTCTCAGGTGAAATGGTCTAGACGCGGCTACGATCTGCAAGAGTTAGAGGATTTGTATACGCATAATAAGATTCGAGCAACCCAAATCTTGAACAGTTTGAGAAAATACGTCACCGACATAGATGATGTCAAAGGACTTGGCTTCTGCGTTAGTGTTGATCATGCGTTATATATGGCCAAGGTGTTTGTAGATGCGGGCATACCTGCAATAGCGCTACATGGTGGTTCAAGCGACGAGGATCGTCAGCTCGTGAAGGGCAAGCTGGTGAGCGGCGAGATCAAAATGGTTTTTGTCGTCGATCTCTATAATGAAGGTGTGGATATTCCGGAGGTTAATACGGTGCTGTTCCTTCGACCTACGGACAGCTTGACTGTGTTTCTACAGCAGCTTGGTCGGGGATTACGCTTAGCAGACGAGAAAGAGTGTTTGACCGTCCTTGATTTTATCGGACAGGCTCATAAGGACTACAACTTTCAAGACAAGTTCCGTGCC
Organism: Paenibacillus sp. GXUN7292; assembly: GCF_050864975.1. Classification (NCBI taxonomy): domain Bacteria; kingdom Bacillati; phylum Bacillota; class Bacilli; order Caryophanales; family Paenibacillaceae; genus Paenibacillus; species Paenibacillus sp. GXUN7292. The sequence continues at coordinate 52,884 of NZ_JBOZWO010000018.1, forward strand.
CTGCTCGGCAAAACGAAGCATTCCGTTCAACACTACGTGGAGCATGGTTTTTCTAGTCTGCCGCGTGGAAGCTTTATTCAGTTAGAGAAGCAGTCTAAGGACTATATCCTCAGCAATCTGAAGCAAGCAACAACCAATCGTTCGCGCTTGGTGAATAAAATGAAGTATTTTGAGGAAGATACGGGTCTTAAGCTAACGCTGGAAAACTTCGTTCAATATCACGGCATGTCCTTGTTCGAGTTCTATGGTGGGCGCTCCGGCAAGAGGATGTTCCGGAGGCTGATGGTGGAGGCTGGACTTCTTGATAATTATACTTTTCCCAAAGAAGGTGAGCTGACAAAGCGGATTCCAGCTTTATTGAGCTTGAATTCACGCAGGCTGTTGAATTTTTTAATTGCTTATTTGGAGGGCGGGGCGCAAGCGGAGTCGGAAGAAGATCGTCTGATGCTGAATATGTTCTACTACACATTCTATCGGACAGCTCCAGCGAATTTAGGCTTTGATGGGATTGAAGATGGAATACAATCAGTTATGGATTGTCAGGCTTTCAAGGATGAGGTATTGGACATTCTAAGATTTAATAGTACACATATCGATTTTGTGGATAAAAGAAACGAGTTGCCTTATGCTTGTCCGCTCGATCTGCACTGCAAGTATTCGACCGATCAGGTGCTGGCAGCGTTCGGTTATTGGAACGAGGAGAAAGCGCCAAGCTTCCGCGAGGGTGTGAAATATTTTGATGATAAGAAGACAGATATTTTCTTTATAACACTGAATAAATCGGATAAAGATTTCTCCCCTTCGACGTTGTACGAGGATTACGCGGTGAATGAGCGTCTCTTTCACTGGCAGACTCAGAGTCGGATTTCCGAGCAAACAAGTACAGCTCAACGATACATTAACCATAGAAAGACGGGCAATCGAATCGTGCTTTTTGTGAGAGAATATAAAGAGGAATACAACTATACTGCTTCATTCGTATTCTTAGGTGAGGCTGAGTATGTCAGGCACGAGGGAAGTAAGCCGATGAGTATCATCTGGTGTCTGAAGGAGGACATGCCTGCAGCGCTGGTCCCAGTGGCAAACAAAGTGATTGTATAGGACGTGAAGAAACATGATTGAAGTGGCTGCAGCCATTATTGAGGATGGCAACGGTCGAATGTTGATTGCCCGACGAGCGAAGGGGAAGTCGCAGGAGGGCATGTGGGAGTTTCCCGGTGGTAAGCTGGAGTCGGGTGAATCGCCGGAAGAATGCCTACGGAGAGAACTGCTGGAGGAAATGGGGATAACGATCGAGCCCTATGCTTATTTTGGCGACAACGAGCATGATTACGGGACGGCGAAGATTCATCTTATTGCGTATAAAGCAAGGTTCGTGAGTGGCGAGATCGTGCTTACGGATCATGATGCCTACCGCTGGGTCAGAAAAGAGGAGTTAGGAGAGTATATATTTGCACCGGCGGATGTTCCATTCTTGGGAATGTTGAAAGCAGAGATGTGATTCCCCGTCAGCATCTATGCGTTAAATGTCAAATATCCCCCGCTGTCTTTTTATTACACCGGGAAAATATTATCCTTATCGTAATCTGGCAGAAGCAGACCGCTAAACTTCTAAGGATCAAGGTTTGTACACCCCCATCCTATTTTGGATGGGGAAAATAAAGTTTTATTCAACAATCACACCCTTTGCGCCAAAGTTTTCGAAAGTGCCCTTACAGTAAATTCTTAATTATAAACCCCACTCTCTCCTTCACCCCAATTTTAGGTACCTCAATAAGCTCATATTCAAGCTTCTCGTAAGTTCTAAACAGGACTTGATAAGTTGCGACGGCTTCTTCAAAGTCCTGTTTTCTCTCATCATCCGTTTGGTATATGTCCTCCCAAGGGGGTAAAATAAATACCCTTTTGTTGTACCTGTATCTTTTGACGGCAGATTCAAGTTTTTCCGAAGCAGGAATGTTTATCAAATGTGAATAGGCAAGGGTATCTGGAATACCCCGATCGAAAAAAAGAGGTTGATTGGAAGGGTTCGACATTGCTGAAAGATAACCTTCTATGGATTGATCCAGCATTAGATCACGGTAATTGGTTACATTTCCCCAAGGCAGCGCATCCCCATTGGAAGAAATTTGGGTTTGAATAATTTTTCTGGCAACCTCAGGAACATATTTATAATTATTTTTCAGTAATTCATCCAATAGTGTCGTTTTACCGGCGCCTGGTCCGCCAGTAATAATTATAAAGTCATCCCTTAATAAATTATTATTTTCCATTATTAAATACTCCTTCAATTATTCTTACTTTTTGCATCTGATCATTACTATTTACTTACTTTATCCCCCGTGGTAACATCCTGAAGAATTGTCCCCTTCCCCCAAAGCAGCTTCCGTAATGTTTCGAAATTAACTAAAACCGTTCCTGCAATAATTGTCAAAGTGCCTATGCCGGTTAGCCAAGAAATATATTCATGATAGAAGGCAACTCCTAGTATAACGGCAATTAATGGCGAGATATACAGCCATGTAGAAGGAAAAACAGGATTTGTCCGTGAGACAAGCCAATAATAAATGCTATGGCCGATCATGGAACCAACAATAGTTAAATAAAGAAGAGAGCCAATTGAAGCTGGGCTTATAAGATAATCAAGCTGAATGTTCTCGGTGAAAAATGATAAAAGGAGTAATAAAATCCCGCCATGCATCATTTGCGCTGCATTTAAAGCAATCGGTGATGTCGTTTCAAATTTCCGGATAACATGCTTCGTATAAATCGTACCAGATGCGTAAAAAACTTCACCCAATATAATGGCCAAACAAGCAACCATCCAGAAGGGACTAATCTCAATTGAGAAACTGGGTAAGATTAAGAAGGTGACACCAATAACTCCGACGACACAACCAATGAATGATTTGCGATTTCCTTTTTGCTTCAATAGGAATGTCTGAATAACGATGATCATCATAGGACCTGTAGCAGATAAGACAGCTGCAATCCCTGATGTGACATACTGCTCTGCCCAGTATAATGTGGCAAAAGTCCCAAAGGTTAAACCTGCTCCTGTAAAAAGCATCTCTTTCCGAAATAATAACGATATTGTCGTTTTTTTTCTCCAAACCATAACACTAAATAGCAGCAAACCAGCAATGAAAAAACGAAGTCCAGCTGATAAAAATGGAGGCACGCCTGCATCAACACCAATTTTAATCGCTAAAAATGTCGTTCCAAAAATCAAACACATGAACAAATAATTAATAATAACCATATGAAACGCCTCCTCTTTTTCTATCATAAAAGAAAGACGGTAGAACAGATTGAGAAAGATAGAACAGATTAGCTTGGATCGTGGTACAATCGTTTTAAATAGGGGGAGGAGGAATCGATATGAGCAAAGCGGTGCAAAATGGAGATTATCTTTTTAAAAAAGTTTACGATTATGTATTGCGTCGAATAGAGCGTAAAGAATGGAAAGAAGATGAAAAGCTTCCCTCCATCCGGCAATTAGCATCTGAAATGAATGTTCATCGATTAACGGTATTTAAGGCTTATCAATTGCTGAAACAGCATGACAAGGTTTATGTAAAAGATAAATCGGGCTATTTTGTCCAATCACATGCGACGAAAAATGTTGAATATCTATATTTGGATAATCCGATTGTTTCTGCATACGTACAAAAAAATCATTTATCTGAAATCCACCAATCTCCTGCCTCCTATCATTTTTCTCAGGCGTTGATTGATCCTAATCTTTTGCCTAATCATTATTTTTCGGATTACGTGAAGAAGGTGTTTGACCTTTATCCAAAGGTGCTTGCAACCTACTCAACTGTGCAAGGTGATTTGGAGCTGCGCGAAACACTCGCTCAATATTTTATCAACCAGTATAAAACTCATCTAGGTGCAGATGATCTGTTAATCACTTCTGGCTCACAGCAAGCGATTCACTTAATCGCTCAAGCTTTTATTAAGCCAGGAGATGTCGTTTTATTTGAACGTCCAAGCTATAGCGCTGCGATTGATATTTTTAGAGCGCAAGGAGCTCAGATTGTAACGGTTGATATCTATCCGGACGGGTACGATTTACAGCAGGTTGAATTATATTTTAAACAATATAAACCGCTCCTGTTTTATCTCAATCCAACCTTCCATAACCCGACAGGTTATACGGTTCCAGCCGAGCAGCGCAAAAAATTGGTGGAATTAGCTGAACAATACCGATGTTTATTAATTGAGGACGATGCCTATCACGACATTTATTTTGATCAGGCCCCGCCACCGCCAATTTACACTTATGATACTGCTGGGACAGTTATTTATATCCGAAGCTTTTGCAAATATATCTCACCTGGTTTAAGAATTGCGGCTGTTTTTAGTCAATCCTCATTAATGAAGTTCCTGCTAACAGTCAAATCGTTAGCTGATAATGGCTCACCGCTTCTCAATCAAAAAATTTTTCTTCATTACTTTTCATCACTGCGATTGCAGCAGCACTTGGAGAAAATCCGGATCGCCCTGCAGATCCGAAAGGAGATCATGGAGGAAGAGCTATCTGTAACCGATTGGAAATGGACCAGTCCCAACGGCGGTCTTAATTTATGGGTGCAGCTCCCGGATAACCTTCCTACTGAGTTATTATTAACCAAAAGTATCGAACAATCTATATCCTTTGTCCCAGGTCAAGTTTGTGATCCGTTAAAACAACTATCATCCTGGATACGTTTAAGCTATTCTTTCGCAAATGAAAAACAATTAAGTGAAGGGGTAAAAAGGTTTATTGCAGTGTCACAATCTGTTTCGAAGTGAAGGGTGCCAAGGCATTAGCCCGAGGCAATATACAACAAATAATGGATAAACCAGAAAGTTGTGTCATATCGATAATCGGGGTAAATATGACCGAATTATTAAAAAGTGCGGAATAAAAACTTAATAAGAAAAATGTTAAGAGCAGCCTGCATTTGCAGGCTGTTCTTTTTTTCGCACAACTCACAATTATTAAAGTTCTTAAAATTTATTAATGTCGTTAAGGCTCAGGTTTTATTGAACGGGCTTGTCGCCTTATGCTAAAGTATTGGGGGCACAGCAAGCGGCCTCAAGACGATCGAATAAATCCATGCTAAACATACACAACTAGAGTACAGACATGAGGAAGAGGTCAATGAAAAAGCTATTCAAAAGCGGTTTTGTCAAATTAGGACTTGTTATCATAATCGCGGGCGGAGCTGTCGCTTATTGGTTGATGCCGCCTGTGGCAAAGGTAGAAAGCACTGAAATCAGTAAAGGCTATAAGGTGAAATTTAAAACGAACGGAACGCAAATGGAGCAATTTCAAAATCAATCCTGGAAGCCTTATTTTGCCAAAGGGGTTAATATGGGAGCAGCTCTTCCCGGACATTTCCCCGGCGAGCTTGAGATTTCGAAAGAGGACTATACGAGATGGTTTGAAATGATTCAAGAAATGGGTGCGAATGTCATTCGCGTATACACCATTTTAAAACCGGAGTTTTACGAAGCTTTGGTGCGATATAATGCGAAGCATCAGGATAATCCGCTCTTTTTTATTCAAGGGGTATGGAGCCCGGAAGAACAACTGATTGCAGGTCAAAACGCATTTGATCCGAAAGTAAAACAGAAGTTTGAAAAAGAGGTTCAAGAGGCTGTAGAAGCGGTATACGGAAATATTGAGCTTGAAGCCGAGCCGCATTCCGGAAAAGCGAGCGGTAATTACGTATTTAATGCAGGGCCTTATCTCATGGGATGGATCATCGGCACAGAATGGGATCCTGTTATGGTGGATAAAACGAATAAGAACAATCCGGGTGCAGCAGATTATAAAGGGGAACATTTCCAAAGCAAGCCTGAGGCTAATCCCTTTGAAAAATGGCTGGCCGAAATGGTTGACATAGCGGCCGCAACAGAAGCCAAGCACGGATGGCAGCATCCGATAGCATTCTCGAATTGGGTGACTACCGACCCGCTTGAACATCCAGGCGAGCCATTGGTTGCTGAAGATATGGTCAGTGTTGATCCGATGCATATCGAAGCTGTAGATTGGGATGCGGGTTATTTTGCCTCCTATCACGTTTATCCCTATTACCCCGATTTCTTTACCTTCGACAAAACGTTTCAAACGATGAAAAATGATAAAGGTGAAGTCGATAGCTATAAAACTTATCTTCACGAGCTGAAGAAATATCATAACAATATGCCGATTATGATTACGGAGTTTGGCGTTCCCGCCTCACAAGGCATTGCCCATACAGGCATGCTGGGGCGCAATCAGGGAGGGCACGACGACAAGACACAAGGGGAAATGGATGCGGATATGTTCCGGCAAATCCATCAGGAGGGATACTCCGGCGCGATCTTGTTTACATGGCAGGACGAGTGGTTTAAGAAAACGTGGAACACGTTGAACTACGACATTCCTGACCGGCGGGCTTATTGGTATAACACGCTCACGAACGAATCCCATTTTGGGGTACTCGGCATGTATCCAAGTAAAGATGATGTGATTCACATTAACGGGGATGCTTCAGACTGGGACAAGCTCGACGATGGGGATAAGACTAAGCTGGATATGCAAATGGAAGGTTTTAATGAAATATGGGCCACGCATGATGAAGGCTATTTGTACCTCTTGGCCAAGTTATCTGAACCTTTCGATTTTTCCAAAAATTCCATCTATTTTGGATTTGATACTTTAAAGGGCGGTAATCGTCATGCACCGCAGCTCCAGGGAAAGACGCTCGATGAAGGCCTGGAAACCTTAATCGAGCTCGGAAACAAGGATATAGGGCAGATGATGATTGCCTCCGATTATGACTTTCATACCCGATTATATGGCAAGCTATCGAAAATATTAGCTTATGATCCAAAAGAATTGCAGGACGATAGCGGAATCTTTAACCCATGGAAATTGGTCGTAAATTATTTACTCGAATATCCGGATTCCCGTGTTGATCATCCCTTCGGCGATATTGAAGTAGGAGACTTGCTGAGAGGAACTAGCGATCCGCAGGATCCGAACTATAATTCAAAGGCGATGTGGCAGGCAAAAGGTGATGTATTGGAAATTCGCATTCCATGGATGCTGCTGGGCTTCAGTGATCCAAGCTCACTCAGCGCCATTAGTTATAAAGATACGGGAACGAAGCAATTTGAATCCGTGAAAGTCGAGGGCGTTCGTATTGTTCCATGGATCGTCCGCAACGATTCGAAGGAAGTCATCGGACTCGAAGGCAACAGCCCTTATCCAGTATCGAAACTTCCGCTTTACAGCTGGAAAAGGTGGGAAGATATCGACGTCAACTATGTGGAACGCCCAAAACAAAGCTATTCGATTATGCAAAAAGCGATGCGCGAAGTGGATCAACCGGTATCCGAGCATAAATGAATGAAGGAAGGATTTTATTTGTGTATATGAACATCGAAGTAGTGCTCAAAATTTTGTATGCTCTCATTATTTTGAATATTGTATTCGCCGCCGCGGTTTATGCCTTGAAAATCAAAGGATTGAGAAGAGCCAGAATTGAACGCAGGTTTGAGGTCAAAATGAAAGATTACCTTACCTATATTCTGGTCAATATCGAAGGAAAAGAACCGCTGCAGGCACCGCCGTTTTCATTGAATAAAGTAGAACAAGAAGTGTTGCAAGAACGCTTGAATGATATGATTGAAAACTTTACCGGAACGCCTCGTGAAAAATGTATAGAGCTCTGCAAACATTTGGGATTGGTACAGTACCATCTGGATCGTTTGAAAAAAGGCTCTTATGCTGTGAAAATCGATGCGGCGTATCACTTGGGCTGTATGAGAGTTCAGGAAGCCGTTCCGGCCTTGCTCCAGCTTCTCAAAACGCATAAATTGAATTCTTCCCTCTTTGTCATCGCCCGTTCGATTGCGAAATGCGCTCGCAATGAACAGGATGTCAAGGAAATGGTACAGCTTCTTCTGCGCCATAACAAAGGATTTTATGATTTGCTTGTAGACATAGTAAAAGAAGCGGATATCGACCATGGAGCTCTGTTTGCCGAGTTCATTCAACGGGAAAGTCATGCATGTATACAAATCGGTTTATGCGGATTGAGAGACTACACAGAGCCGACTGTAGCATCGGCTGTCTATCGTCTCCTCGATTCCCCGGACAGAACGATTCAATATAAAGCGGTGGAAATCTATCTGAAATCTGTTCACTTTATACCTAGAAACGTCGTTCAAAAGCTGCTTCAGCATCCGATGGATGAAGTGCGTGTTCTTACGATTCAAGCGATCGCCGATCAGAAGCTGGTTACGTATATCGATGTCATGAAAAACGCATTATTGGATGAAAGCAAGCAGGTATCCACTGCCAGCGCGAAAGGGTTATTGCTTCTTGGAGAAGAAGGCATAGCCACATTATGCGGAGTTACTGCAGATGTAAAAGGATCGGAGCAAGGAGAATACCTCCAGATGCTTATTGTGGAAGAACTCAAATCTCTTTCGATACAGCTCCATGACCTTGACAAACTGACACGATATAATTCGCTCACCTACTATTACGAAAAAATGCTTGGCAAGAACAAACGAATCTATCGTGTTGTATAGCTTACAGGGACAGGAGGAAACAAAGCATGAGGATGCTGGAATATTATTTACAACAAGCAATGGACTTCTTGCGCGACTTTTTATTAGGATACGGCTACTTTGCCATGTATTATACATTGATTATTACGTTCATTTATTTCCTGATCTTCGGTCTGTCGATTCGTCATACTTTCCCTCTTCAACGAGGGATAAAATACAATCGCGTACGGAAGCTATCCGGTTCTGAACACGTACCGCCAGTGTCCATATTAGTTCCGGCGTATAACGAAGAATTAATGATTAAAGAAAATGTACGAAATTTATTGGCTTTGAATTATCCGGAATATGAGGTCATCGTCGTGAATGACGGCTCAAAAGATGATACAGCCAAAATTATGATCGAAGAGTTTCAACTAAAAGAAGTTAAGCCTTTTGTTGCAAAACATATTAAAACCGAAAAGGTCAGAGGGTACTATCACAATCCTGAATATCCGAACTTGTATTTCATCGATAAGGAAAACGGAGGGAAAGCCGATTCCTTGAATGCAGGGATTAACCTTTCCCGCTATGGCTTGATTTCTACGATTGATGCGGATTCCCTTTTAGAAAAGGATGCTCTGACAAGAATCGCCAGAGTGTATATGGAAAACCCTGAAGATACGGTAGCGGTCGGCGGAAATGTTCGAATCGTTAACAGCTGTACGGTAGAAGACGGGATGGTCAAAAACATCAGATTCCCCCAAAAAATGTGGCCTGCTCTCCAGAACGTGGAGTATATCAAAGCTTTCTTGGGCGGCCGGATCGGCTGGAGCTCCATTAACGGATTGATCATTGTATCCGGCGCCTTTGGCGTTTTTCAAAAGGATAAAGTAATTGCCATTGGGGGATACCGTGGCGGATACCCTGGGGAAGACATGAACATCGTTATTAAGCTGCATCGTTATTGCCTGAAGAACAAAATACCTTATCAAGTTGCTTTTTGCCCGGATGCCGTTTGTTGGACTCAAGCACCGGATACGTACCGGATTCTAAGCAGCCAGCGCATGCGCTGGGGGCGTGGTAACTTGAAAAACATGATCGAAGAAGGCATCCATATGATCTTCCGTCCCCGTTATAAAGTGTTCGGGCTGTTAACGATTCCTTATAACATCCTGTTTGAAACCTTGAATCCATATTTTCGTCTGACCGGGTTAATCGCTATGCTCGGTTATTGGCTGCTCAATATGGCGGATTGGAAAACAGTCGTTGTGTTTATGATGGTGAACTTTTTCTCCTGCTTCATCCTTAGCCTTGGCGCTTTATTTATCGAGGAAAAAGCGTTTAGCCGTTATCCTAAACTGAGTGATCTCAACAAAATGATGCTCTACTCTTTCCTTATGTTTCTCGGTTATCAACAAGTTGGCGTTTTGTGGAGATTTTTGGGGCACATCGACTTCTTCCGCAATAATAATTCGTGGGGAACGATGGTTAGAACCGATTTCAATAAATAATATCAAATATATATAGATAAAAGGAGTGGTGAATGTGGCCGTTGTCATTCGCAGCAGCATTCAGGAAATCACGTTACAGCTTTTACAATTCATTCATTTGGCGACGAAGAAGAACGCTTCGTGTGGAGTTATTTTGGCTCCTTGCGCGAATATAAACCCAAAAACGCTCGAACAGGCGAAATTATTGATGAGCAAAAATGATGCCTCTCTTTCGGTCCAATTTTTCTATGACGATCCGAATCAGATGCTGTGTGCGGTTTTGGACAATGGAACCTTGGGCAGTACCCATTATGCGGCTCTAGTATTAAAAGATTTTCTCCAACATCAGCAAGTGCTGCAAGGGCAATTGCTTGTATCCAGCTTTCCGGAGAGCGGAAACCCGACCAAGTCGACGATCGAGAAATTCATTCAACAGGCGATCGCGAGCAAAGGGAAGGAAGGAGACATTCACTTCTTTACAGGCTCCAATGCGGCGGCTTCCGTTCTTATTGTCGATACTGACGATATTGTGCGCGAATTTATCAAGACCCGGCTGGAGTTAAAGGGGTACCACATATATGAAGCCAAAGATGGACAAGAGGCATACGATGTATTCGTTCGAGTATTGCCGGGCCTCGTCATTACCGAATTGAATTTGCCTGTCCTAGATGGATACCAGCTCATCCGCAAAATTCAAGGCACCGATTCGTATGAAGGCAAGGTGATCGTTTTGACGGACAAGCAGCTCACGGAAAGCATGAGTCGTGCTTATGAGTCAGGGGCTGCCGACTACGTGACAAAACCGCTTTCGATCTCTGAATTGGAATGGAAGATTAAGAGATTGACTAAAAACAATTAAAATTGTGAATGCGAGGAGCGGATACGACATGATTTTTAACAGCTTAAAAGAAAAACTGCAAAATAAAACGGCGAAGGTAGGCGTCATTGGCCTCGGCTATGTAGGATTGCCATTAACGATGGAAATGGTGAAAGGCGGTTTTACCGTCTATGGCATTGATTTGGATAACCGTAAGGTAGAGTCCCTTCTTGCTGGAGAGTCCTATATTCAAGATGTGCCAAGTGCTATGGCAGCCGATGCCGTGCGCAGCGGGAGATTTGTGCCCACGAACCGGTTCGAAGCTATTCGGGAATTGGATACGATCAGCATTTGCGTGCCCACTCCGCTCAGCGAACACCAAGATCCAGACACTTCCTTTATCGTGAGCGTTGTGAATGAGATCAAGAAATATATTAAAAAAGGAACGTTGATTGTCCTTGAAAGTACGACGTATCCCGGAACGACGGAAGAATTAATTGAATATGAGCTCGAGGCTCTGGGCTTGACGGTGGGCCGGGATTTTTTCCTGTGCTTCTCGCCGGAACGCGTGGACCCGGGCAATCCCAACTACAATACGTACAATACGCCCAAGGTCATTGGCGGAACTACCGAGAAATGCAAAGAACTAGGGATCATGCTTTACAACAATGTGGTCAAAACCGTCGTTCCAGTTTCTTCTCCGAAAGTAGCGGAGATGTCAAAGCTGCTCGAAAATACATTTCGCAGTGTCAATATCGCTTTCGTCAACGAATTGGCCATGATGTGTGATCGAATGTCTATTGACGTGTGGGAAGTCATTCGAGCTGCTTCTACGAAGCCGTTCGGCTTTATGTCCTTTTATCCGGGGCCGGGAATCGGCGGTCACTGCATTCCGCTGGATCCAATGTATTTATCCTGGAAAGCAAAGGAATTCCGTTTCTACAGCAAGTTTATCGAATTGGCCCAATCTATTAACGATAATATGCCGGAATATGTGCTGAACAAAACGGCTCAAGTGTTAAATGTATATGCGAAATCGATCCGTAATTCGAGAGTGCTGTTATTAGGCATGTCCTATAAGCCTGATATCGATGATCTGCGTGAATCTCCCGGCTTGGAAATCTATGAATTGTTCAAAAAAAGCGGTGCGAAAGTCGAGTATTACGATCCGTATGCGACTACGTTCAAAGACGAGCAAGGTCACATCGTTGAGACGGTAAAATACGACCCAGATGCATTTTCCCAATATGATTGCCTGGTGTTGATCACCAATCACCGAAGCTTCAGCTATCATGAGTTAGCCGAGATCGGAGTTCCGATCATTGATACGCGCAATGCTTTTGCAGATATAAAGTCGGATAACATTCATAAGCTGGGAACCGGAATCAATCAAAAAGATGTGAAGGTTTCTGTTGGGGCTTAAGCTCGTAACGCCAAGAAAGATGTTATCTCTTAAAATCATCATAATTACCTTGCTATCCTGCATGGTGATCGGGGCGGTGCTTATGCTGCAATGGGGATCAGAAAAGCCGCCTGTAAAAGCAACCTGGGTATGGGATACAACAGCTTTGATGAAGGACAAAAACGAAATGCTCGCCTTTGCCGAAGACCAGGGAGTGAATGTGATCTTCCTGCATGTCGACCGCAAAGCAAAAGACTTTGAACCGTATCGGGCCTTTATCGAAGCAGCTCACGGATTAGGGATTGAAGTCGAAGCGTTAGGAGGAGATCCGGCCTGGGGATTAACCGGTTATCAACAGGAAATTGAATCCTTTATCGATTGGATAGAAGACTATCAGCTTGCTGCGGGTGAACGAGCCGCATTTGACGGCATCCACGTGGATATTGAACCTTATCTATTGAAGGAATGGGAACAGGATCGTGAAGATGTCGTACGCCAATGGATGGGGAATATGGCGTTTTTGGTCAAAAAGGTGAAGCAAGGCTCAGCCTTGCGGGTATCAGCCGATCTCCCATTCTGGATTCATAAGATTCCTGCCGGCCATAGCGGCAGCGTGGGTTCTTGGATGATCGAGCAGCTCGACCGCGTAGTGCTCATGAATTACCGGAATTTCGCGATCGGAGAGAACGGCATTATCGCCAATGCTCTGCCGATGATTAAAGAAGGAACTCGAGCAGGGAAGCCTGTTATTATAGGTCTGGAAATGGCCCCTTCGGATGAAGGGAAGCATATTTCTTTTTTTGAAAAAGGCGCCTCCAGCTTGCATCAGCAAATGCAATTAAGCCATATTGTCATGCGGTGGTATACCGGATATCAAGGCTTTTCCATTCATGAATACAAAAGCTGGAAGGAAGCCGCGAAATCGTAAGGGAAGGGACGATACGTATGGGGAAATATTTTGGTACAGATGGAGTACGAGGCGTAGCAAACGGGGAGTTAAGCCCTGAGCTGGTATTTCGATTAGGCCGGGCTGGCGGATATGTGCTGACTTGGAACAAGCAAGGGAAGCGGCCTAAAATTGCAATAGGACGGGATACCCGCATTTCGGGAGAAATGCTGGAAGCAGCTCTTGTTGCAGGCTTGTTGTCGATCGGTGCAGATGTTGTACGTTTAGGGATCATCTCTACGCCAGGCGTAGCGTACTTGACGAAAGAAATAGGAGCAGATGCAGGGGTGATGATTTCCGCTTCTCATAACCCTGTGGAGGATAACGGGATTAAATTTTTTGGTGGAGACGGATTTAAGCTGTCGGATGAAATGGAAGCGGAGATTGAAGCGCTCCTCGATGCGGATGAAGATCGGATTCCTCGCCCGATTGGCGGCGATGTGGGCAGGGTACAGGATCACCTCGAAGGCGGACAAGCTTATATTTCTTATTTAAAGTCCACGGTGAAGAATCGGTTCGAAGCGTTTAAAGTAGTAGTGGATTGTGCCAATGGGGCGGCTTCGATGCTCGCGCCCCAGCTCTTCCGCGATTTGGGTGCCGACACGGTTGTCCTGGCTCATCAACCGGATGGGTTGAATATTAACAGTGACTGCGGCTCTACGCACCCTGAAGCGATGCAGCAGGCTGTTTTGGAGCATCAGGCCCATTTAGGCCTTTCCTTTGACGGGGATGCGGATCGGCTCATTGCCGTCGATGAGAAGGGAACGATCATTGATGGGGACCACATCCTCTTCATCCTAGCCGGATTCATGAAGAAGCATCATCGTTTGAATAACAATACGGTGGTTTCCACTGTGATGAGCAACCTTGGCTTCTATAAGGCGCTGGAGCAAAATGGAGTAGAAGCTAAACAAACCAAAGTCGGAGATCGTTACGTATTGGAGGAAATGGTACAAGGCGGCTATAACCTGGGCGGGGAACAGTCAGGCCATATCGTAATGCTGGACTATAATACGACGGGAGACGGCATGCTGTGCGCGATCCAGTTGATGGATGTGATGAAGTCCGAATCCGCGCCTCTAAGCGGGCTTGCTGAGTGCATGACCAAGTATCCTCAGCTTTTGGTAAATGTTCAAGTAGAGGACAAATCGAAGCTGGCAGGGAATCAAAAAATCGAAGCAGCCATCAGGTCCGTAGAGCAAAAGATGGGCGGGAGCGGAAGAGTGCTGGTTCGCCCTTCAGGCACGGAATCGCTTGTTCGAGTTATGGCAGAGGGCCCGAATGAGCAAGAGCTTTCCAGCTTTGTAGATTCTATTGTCGATGTCATTAAGGAAGAATTGACATTCAAGTTGGTTTAACTGAACTAAAGTTTCATCCTATACTTGTCCGTATATTTCAAATTAGGTAAACGCGCTAGACCAAAGGACAGCTGATTTAAAATCAATTGCGATATTTGCTAACGGTTGCCAGAGAGGCTATTTCGATTATTTTAGCTCATTTGAGAATGTAACGGTTGTCACGAGCGCTATTGTACCCTTTCTCTAGCAAAATCAGTGCTTTTTGGGTAATTAACCGCAATAGCAACCGTTAGAAAATTTAAACCATCATTTTCGCTCGAATAGCGATTGTGGCAACCCTTAGAAGTTCATCATTGCTCAGAAAGTCAACCCAACTACAGTAATGGATCGCCGGATCAAGAATGAATAATAGCATGTCAGAACAAATATAGGCTTTTCAAAATGATGAATCTATTCGCTTAATGAATCAATTTTGCGGACGGATTCATTTTTTTACATTAGATTAACTTGATATATCTCTTCACCCTGTGTTACTATTAATCGACAGACAGTCGGTCGAATGGAGGTGTGAACATGAGAGTTGTAAAAGAGGCAGAAGAACGCAGGAACGAGATCCTTGATGCGGCGGATGAGCTTTTTGCACAGAAAGGCTTTGACGGCACAAGTACAAACGATATTCTCGAGAAGGTCGGCATTGCGCGGGGGACGCTATATTATCACTTCAAATCGAAGGAGGATATTATGGATGCGCTCATTGAGCGATATAATGTCCGTCTATTAAGCGCAGCGCAGGAAGTAGCTTCTGATAAGAGCCTCCCTATAGTCGAGCGGATTATTCGTGTAGTTATGGCATTGAACATAAGCGGCGGAAGCAGCGAGGAAATTATGGAGCATATTCATAAGCCGCAAAACGCTTTGATGCATCAAAAAATACAAAAGGTCATTATTAATGGCGTTCCGCCGATATTGGCGGGGATAATCCGTGAAGGCATTGAGCAAGGAATGTTCCATACGCCGTTTCCGTATGAGTGTATGGAAATGGTTGTGATCTATGCGACTACTGTTTTTGATGATGACATGATTGCGATGACGAACGAGGAGCGCTTCTCACGAATGGTTGCTTTTATAAGTAATGTAGAAAGGCTGCTTGGC
This sequence comes from Paenibacillus sp. GXUN7292, assembly GCF_050864975.1. Classification (NCBI taxonomy): domain Bacteria; kingdom Bacillati; phylum Bacillota; class Bacilli; order Caryophanales; family Paenibacillaceae; genus Paenibacillus; species Paenibacillus sp. GXUN7292. The sequence continues at coordinate 68,527 of NZ_JBOZWO010000018.1, forward strand.
GCAGAAAGCGGCAGTCTGATGGAAACCTTGAAGATGTTTGGTGTAGAGGATGAAGAGGCTTGAACAGGGGTGACTTATGTATAACAGAATAATCCGCAATGATATATCAAAAAGTAAGCTGATCACGTTGACTACCATGATATTTGTTGCTGCTGCAGCTATGCTTGTATCGCTTGCGGCGATACTTATTGTAAATCTATCAGGCGCAATAGATACGCTTATGAAGCGGGCGGAAACGCCGCATTTTTTGCAGATGCATACAGGGGAAATAGATACGGCAAGGCTGACGGAATTTGCCCAAAAAAACAGTACTGTTGACGAATTTCAAGTGTTGGAATTTCTTAATATTGACGGCGCGCGGATTAAATTAGGCGAAAGCTCGCTGGCGAATAATGTGCAAGACAATGGATTTAGTGTCCAAAGCGAAAAGTTCGACTATTTGCTTGATCTTGATGGAAACATCATTAGCGTTTCCGACGGCGAGCTTTATGTGCCGGTTAACTATATGAACCATGCTAAGATCGGCGACAAGGCCATAATAAGCGGCAAGGAATTGACGATTGCGGGATTTTTGCGCGATTCACAAATGAATTCTATGCTTTCCTCTTCTAAGCGATTTCTAGTTAGTGCAAAAGATTACACAGAAATGAAGAGCTTAGGAAGCACAGAGTATTTGATCGAATTCAGATTAAATGATTTATCAGCATTAGGGGCTTTCGAAGCAGCCTATGCCTCTGCAGGACTTGAAGCGAATGGACCAACGATAACCTTTCCCTTGTTTAAAATGCTTAATGCTATTTCTGACGGGATGATGATTGGGATCATTTTGCTGGTCAGCATGCTCGTCGTTGCTATCGCTTTTATGTGCATACGTTTTACGCTGCTTGCAAAAATTGAAGATGACTATCGTGAAATTGGCGTAATGAAGGCAATAGGGCTGCGGGTTTCCGACATAAAGAAGATTTACATTGCAAAATACGCAGTGATCGCGGCGGCAGGCAGTATAGCAGGCTTTGTCCTTTCATTTCTTTTCAAAGGGATGCTTCTCGAAAATATCCGGCTTTATATGGGGGAAAGCGAAAATTCGTCTTTTGCGCCGCTTTTCGGAATGATTGGCGTAGTAATTATATTTGTTGCCATTATTGCCTACGTAAGTGGAGTGCTGAAACGGTTTCGTAAAATATCCGCTGCCGAAGCTATACGCTTTGGCGTTTCACCGGAAAAGACGGCGGGAGCAAAGTATTTGCGTCTTAGTGGGAACAGGCTGTTTAATACGAATGTTTTTCTGGGAATTAAAGATGTTCTCGCAAGAAAAAAGCTTTATGCTACTATGCTTCTGGTATTCATACTTTCATCATTTATTATGATTGTTCCGCAAAACCTGCATAACACGATTTCCTCAAAAAGCTTTATCGAATATATGGGGGTTGGAAGCTATGATATGCGCATTGATCTTCAGCAGACGGATCGTATGTCTGAAAAAGCCGCCGAAATCATACAGAGTATGAAAAGCGACAGCGACATTTCAAAGTATGCCGTGCTTACTACAAAAACGTTCAAAGTAAAGGCGGAGAGCGGCACGCATAAAAATATTAAAATTGAGCTTGGCGATCATTCCGTATTCCCTATTGCCTATTCTCATGGCAAAGCACCTGCTGCAGAAAATGAAATCGCGCTGTCCATTTTGAACGCAGACGAGCTGGGCAAAAAGACTGGTGATAGTATTACTCTGTTCATTGACGGGAAGGAAAAGAGTCTCACAATAAGCGGCATTTATTCTGACATAACGAATGGCGGCAAAACCGCGAAGGCTGTTTTTAACGATAATTCGGCAGACATGCTGTGGTTCGTTATTTGTGCGGAGCTTTCGAATAAAGCTCTTGTTAATGAAAAAACTGCGGAGTATGCGGAACGATTTGCTTTTGCAAAGGTTTCTGATATTGCGCAATTTATATCGCAGACGTTCGGCTCGACAATAGACTCTGTCAAAAAGGCTTCTTACGCGGCCATTGCCATTGCGCTGATTATATCGGTATTAGTTAGTTTATTGTTCATGAAAATGCTTGTCGCGAAGGACAGATATTCGATAGCTGTTTTGAAGGCGTTCGGCTTTACCAATGCGGATATTAATGCACAGTATATTTCACGCTCGGCATTCGTTCTAATTATTGGTATTGCACTCGGCACGCTTCTTGCAAATACGGTTGGAGAAATACTGGCGGGTGCAGTTATTTCCTCCTTTGGCGCTTCGACGTTTCAGTTTGCGGTTAATCCGCTTTCGGCGTATGTGCTTAGTCCGCTGATGATGATAGGCACGGTGCTTATCGCAACAATAATCGGCACATCGGGCGCGGGACAAATTAAAATTTCCGAACATATGAAGGAGTAGGCCTATGAAGAAGATTATTATTGGTGATCGGATCGTAAAGTCTTTCGGGGAGGGCAGTGACAAACGCAATATCCTCGACGGTGTGAACGTTGAAATAAATGAAGGTGAGTTCGTTGCGGTTATGGGACCTTCCGGCTCAGGGAAATCGACGCTGATGTTTGCACTAAGCGGGACGGACAGCATTAATGGCGGAAAGGTTGTTTTTGATGGCAGAGAGTTATCAACGGTCGGGGAAAATGAGCTTGCAGATATACGCAGAACTAAAATCGGATTTGTTTTTCAACAGCCGACCATGCTGAAAAATCTGAATATCCTGGACAATATCATTTTGCCCTCGATGCGTGACAATCGAAAAAACGTTGCAAAAATAACGGAAAAAGCAAGAGCGCTTATGAAAAGGACAGGTATTGCAGAGCTTGAAAAGCGTGACATTACACAGGTATCGGGAGGCCAGCTGCAGCGTGCGGGAATATGCAGGGCGCTTATGAACAGTCCGGCAATTATTTTCGGCGACGAGCCTACAGGTGCGCTTAACTCAAAATCTGCGCAAGAAATTATGGATATATTATCGGAAATCAATTCGGACGGTACTGCGGTTATGCTTGTCACTCATGACGCCAAGGTTGCTGCACGCGCGGAGCGTATTATGTTTATGCGGGACGGAACAATCGTGAGTGATTTGAAGCTGCCGAGGTTTGACGGCGCGGATATGGATGGCAGGATGGAGAAGGTTTCGGTGAAGATGAGGGAAGTAGGCATATAAAAGTGAAAGGAAATTAATGAGACTGTCGATTAATTGTGAGTATACTGAGCAATGATGAAATTCTAAGGGTTGCCACAAACACTATTCGTGCAAAAATGAGGGTTTAAATTTTCTAACGGTTGCAATGGCGCTTAATACCCAAAAAGCACTGATTTTGCTCAAGAAAGGGTACAATAGCGCCCATGACAACCATTACATTTTCAAATGAGCTAAAATAATCGAAATAGCCTCTATGGCAACCGTTAGGCAATTAAAGCAGTGTGATTATAGGATGCGTTTTACCATACGAAGCTGTTTTGAGGTTTGCCAGATTGAAAATAGAGGGGCTGTAAGACTGTAACTCATAACCCTAGTCTAAAGGCTAGGGTCATGCACTTCCTAAGACGGTTATGGCTGGCGAATAAGGAGGTTATACTGGATTTATAATGTAGAGCGTGAGCTTATGAATCCAAAGGAAGTGTGTGAATATGAAGGCAACTGAAGCGACTGCCGCAATGCCGACAGGCAAAGTGAATTGGGTGCTTTTTAATCCGAAAACCTATGCAACGATCCTCTATTTATTGCTGTCTCTCCCGTTAGGGATCATCTATTTTACAATAGCGGTGACGGGTCTTGCTCTATCGATCGGTCTAACTCCACTATTTATTGGAATACCGCTGTTTTTTGGAGTAGCTAAAATTTTAAATGGAATTGTAAGTTTTGAACAAGCTATGATTCGACAAATACTGGGTTTACCGAATGCTCCTGTTTCACCTCCTTACAATCAACAACAGTCTGTGGCTGGGCAAACCTGGTTTATGCGAATGGTGAAAGGTTTTGACAGTGGGCTGTTCATTCGAAATCTGCTGCTCGTATTACTCAGATTTGTAACAGGTATTGTTTTCTTTGTTATAATGGTAACGGTGTTGTCAATTGGACTTGGACTTATTGCTCTTCCAGTCGTGCATATCATTTTGATGAATGAAATTCAGATTGATATTTTGGAGAACAGCCTGTTCAGTTATTTTCATATCGATTGGACCTATAATCAGCAATATATGCTGTACGTAGGCGTTGGCATTGTACTATTTTGGATCGCACTTCGCATCGTGAATGGACTTATGCAAGTCCAGCGCAGAATCATGTATGTGGATGAGCCTTATCAAAAAATGCAGCCGCCAGCGTCCATGCAAGATCCGGTTCAGTCGCAATATTATGAGCACCCGGTTGACCAGCCCACTCAAGGGTTAATACATCCAGCCTTAAGAGAGCTTTAGAAGCTCTCTTTTTTTGATTCGAATTGCTCCTAATGGTGCGGACACTAATGACCGTTAGCGCTCATTTTTGGCCAACTTCCACATTCTAGCGGACAGAAATATCCGTTAGCGGGAAAAAAGCTAAAGAATTCGACGGAATGTTCCTCTAATGGTCATAAGTGTCCGCATATGCAACAAAAAGACTGTTTTTTGGTTCTAACGGTCATGGATGACCGCACCGCAAATAGCGACGCATCGTTTGTTCTTTACACGATGAAGCAAGTTAGATCACCGATGTTTGTTCTTTACACGATGACGGCAAGTTAGATCACCGATAGGTGATTTTGTTCTTTTTACGGCCGTAAAACTTAATTAATCCTTACTCCATAGTCGAGTGCTTTCTTCGGTATTCACCTGGTGTAATGCCTGTAAACTTCTTAAACATACGGATGAACGAATTCACGTTGCCGTATCCTACTTTCTCCGCAATGGTCTGTACATAAAGACTTTGATTCTGCAGCAGCTGTTTGGCACGGTCGATCCGCAGGTTGTTGACATAATCCATATAATTATTTCCTGTTTTTTCTTTGAAATAGGTAGAGAGGTAGCCGCTGGATATGTTTAGCTTGTCAGCTAAAAAATCTAAGGAAACATCCGCATCCAGGTGATCATTCAAATAATTAGTAACAAATCGAATCGTAGGATCATGGTTTTTCTCTTGTTCAGCTAGTCTGTTCGTGACCGATTCGACGAAAGAAGTAAGCAGCTGCTTTATTTCATTAGCCGTGTGGCATTGATTAATTTGTTCATGGAGATCGTTCATGGCTGCTCCATTATGCAGCTGTAATACAGGAAACTCTTTCTTTACTTTAGTAATTATTGTTTGGCAGAAATCGTAAATCTGGGCCGCTGGCGCCTCGTTGTCAAAAAATGGTTGTAATAAGCGGAATAGCATATCGATTGTGGCATCTGCATTGCCGCAGCTTAATTTGGTTAAAAACTCCTGTTCCTGTACCGTCGTCCACCAGGTAGAGGCTTTTTTTGATTCTAATGCCGTAATGATTTGAGTATCGTCACGCAGCGCACGTTGTTCTAGGAGCCGCAAAGTTAACTGGTAAGCCATCGTAAGCTGTGAGGAATGGTTTTCTACTGGACTAAGTGCAATAGTAGCAGCGCAGTATGTTTTATCAATGTCAAAAACTTGTTTCATACGCTCTAGAATAGGCATGATATTCTCTTGATCCTGAAGAAACACGATAGATAAAATCTGGTCTTTTTCTATTTGAAAGGTATGCGTATCTGTGAAGTTTTCGGATAAAATGCAATTAATAAATTCTCTGAAATAGTAGGTTACCTTCTCTTCATTCGACTCTGCTTGGCCGTTGGCAACGGATTTAAACGATAACCGGGCTAGAATAAGGACGAATGGCTTATCAGCGAAATGAAGCTCCTGCATACTATGCATGCCTGTGTGGATCCTTTTCAGCTTATTGATATAAGCGTAGTATTGGACTAACGAGTTTTTGGTAGCGAGATCTTCTTGAATCGTATGGTTGGCGAGCAGAATATCCGATATTTTGCTGCTAATGGCGTCAAATTCCTTAATCTTGCTTTGTAGAGGAACGGTTGAGCGGGAGTCTTGCATCGATTCTATTATTTTTTTGATCGGATTATTGAACTTGACTGACAGCCAAACGGAAATGATAAAGCTAATAATGACAGAAGCGATAAGCAGTGTGAAAAATATAATTTTTAAATTTAAAATTTTGGACGAGATATGGTGAAGCGGAATCGTGTTAATATACGTTAGTTTGGAAGCGTTTCCTTTTTTATAAAAGTAGTAACGGTTGCCTATTTTTTCATAGCCGCTGCTTTGTTCGAAATTCGGAAATGAATCCGGCGAGTATTGACGGTCAGATGAGAAAATGACCCGGTTTTCGTTATCCAAAATCATAAAATTGTTGTTGATTGAATGATGGAAAGCCCGAAACAGCTTGCCCGTATCCAAAAAAGCAATAATCGATAAGTTAGCCTCATAACGGTTGTTCGCCACGAGCGGGATATAGTTGCCGGTATAGCTCCTGGAGCCTAAGTTCAAATCTGAGAAGTCGGCGGCAGGATAAATACGGAACAAAAATTGTTGACTCAGTTCGTGTTCCCAAAAGTCAGCGTCAAAGCTGTCGTTTAAATAATATTTTTCTATAAAATCACTGTATGGAATAACATTGTTTTTTTGGACAATATATGATTTGTCTTTGAAATAAAGGATGACGTTATCTAAATAAAACAAAGGATTGGTTACGAGAAGCTCCAATTCTTTCCGAACCTGATCGGCAATAATATAATCAGGCTCACTATTGTTGCTGAGCATAGTTACTTTACTATTGAAAGATTGGCTTAATAATACATTTCTAATTAATACGAGATGGTTTTCGTAGCTGTCTACCGTATTTTTGAGATTCAATTCATTATATTTAATAATTTCATCGTATATGTTTTTTTGGAAAATATTAAACGACATATAGCTAAAGGAAACGAGTAAGGTGACGATAAGCAAGAAGCTTGCAATTAAACGAATAAACAGTGATTTTGATTTATCCGTAATGGAGAGCAGGTTTACTATAGTGCCACCGCCTTATTTCAAAATTGTCCAGTAATTACCTTCCCATATTATAACTTAATATCGGCTTTAGAGAATATGCAATTGTTCGACTTAATCGACAGATCTACCATTACATTGAAAAAGGAATGAAATTATACAAATATATCGATTTTTTATTTTGCAGAATTCGTTTACAGTAGCCTTAAATACCGATTTGCAGATTGAATCGCGGGAGGAGTTACGATGCATGCAGAAAGAGACCGTCATCAACAACAGAACGCTGCTTGTTAATAGGAGCAAGAAAGCGCGCTGGGTGAAACAGTTCCATACGAATAAATATTTATTACTCTTGTTTTTACCTTGCTTGTTATATTATATCCTTTTCAAATATGTACCTATATTCGGTATCGTTATTTCATTCAAGGATTATAACCTCTTTAAAGGAATATGGGCGAGCGAGTGGGTCGGCTTCAAATACTATACGATGTTTTTCAATAATCCTGATTTTTACAAGTTATTGCGAAATACGCTTTTGATTGGTCTTTATAAATTACTATTTGAATTTCCAGCTCCAATTATTATGGCTTTATTGCTTAATGAATTGAGAAATCAAATGTTTAAGCGATTCGTTCAAACCGTAAGCTACTTGCCGCATTTCATATCTAATGTTGTCGTTGCTGGCATGGTCACGTTATTTCTTTCACCTTCCTTTGGGATCGTCAATAAAGTGATTGCATTTCTAGGCTTTAAGCCTATCAATTTTATGGTGATGCCGGAGCTGTTTCGTTCAATTTATGTTAGTTCGGAAATTTGGCAGCATCTGGGATGGTCGGCGATTATTTATTTGGCTGCCATAACGGCTATTGATCCTCAGCTTTATGAAGCGGCTGAAATGGATGGAGCAAACCGTTGGAAAAAGGCAATCCATGTTACGGTCCCAGGGATTCTGCCTGTCATTGTCATTTTATTCATTTTAAATGTAGGGCAAGTATTGGAAATCGGTTTTGAAAAAGTATTTTTGCTATACAATGCGGCTACATATGAAACCGCTGACATCATAAGCACTTACGTATATAGAACGGGTATCGTACAAGGTAATTTCAGCTATGCGGCCGCCATTGATTTATTCACGGGGCTGATCAGTCTGGTCTTCCTTACTAGCGCGAATTATTTAAGCAGAAAATTTAGTGACGAGAGCTTGTGGTAAAGGAGAGGAATCAAGTTGAGGGTTAGGAAAATCAATGCATTTACGATTGTTAATACGATCATTATGCTGCTGGTTATAGTGGCGACTTTGTATCCTTTCGTATACATGGCTGCTGTATCACTGAGTGAGGATATCTTTGTTATGAAGGGAGAAGTTACTTTATGGCCGAAGGGAATCAACTTTAAAACCTATGAGCTCGTGCTGAACGATGGGCGAATTTTGATGGCTTACAAAAATACGATTTTGTATACGGTACTAGGTACATTTCTAGCTCTGCTCTTTACATCGATGGGAGCCTATGCGCTGTCCAAAAAGCAGTTTATTTTCCGCAAAGGATTTTTGTTGATGATCGTGTTCACGATTTTGTTCAACGGCGGTATGATTCCGACATTTCTTGTTGTGAAAGAGCTTGGCATTATAGATACGATATGGGCGATGGTGCTGCCGGGCGTTATAAGTACATGGAATTTGATTGTGCTGCGCACATTTTTTTCAAATATTCCTCAAGAGGTGGAGGAATCCGCGCGAATCGACGGCTTAAACGATATCGGTATTTTTTTAAGAATTGTTCTTCCTCTTTCTAAACCGGCACTCGTTACGATCGGGTTATTTTACGCGGTAGGGATATGGAATAATTTTTATTTGCCGTTACTATATTTGCGCGATGCGAATTTGTTTCCGCTGCAAGTGATTTTGCGCAACATTGTCATTGCAGGGATTTCGAATTTGAGTGAAACAACTAGAGCAGATCAAATTGTTATGGAAGAATCATTGAAGTATACCGTAATTATGGTAGCAACTGTTCCCATCCTCTTGGTATACCCGTTTCTCCAGAAGTATTTTGTCAAGGGAGTTATGATCGGGGCAGTCAAGGGTTAATGAATAGATCCGTTTGAAGAGTTGGGAAAATATGATAAGCGGGGGAAGTGCAGAATGAGAAAAACGGTAGTTTTATGCATGACAATTGTATTAATGCTTACACTTGCAGTTGGATGTGCGAGCCAGAAGGAAGAGGGCAATACATCACCGGCAAAAGAAACGGGTACAGTGCCAGCGCCGGAAACGACGAAGGCTGTTGAACCAGGATCCGTGAAAGAGCAAACGTTTACCATGTTGACTGAAAGTCATCCTACATGGCCGTATCAGAAGGATTGGCTCATTTGGGATATGTACAAAGAAAAAACAGGCGTTACGCTGGATGTACAGCTTCCATCGGGTAAGTTGCCGGAAACGCTAAATCTAGTTATTGCTTCAGGAAATATGCCTGATCTGATGTATATGACTACACATGCGGATGCGAATCGCTTCGGTGAGCAAGGAGCTTTGGTTAATATTCTTGATTATGTTGATTCCATGCCGAATTTTAAAGCATGGATGGAGAAGTATCCTGCTGCAGCGGAGCAGGCAATGTCAGCTGACGGGAAAATGTATATGTTCCCGAACGAAGGCTTTGGTGAGACAAATCGTATGATTTGGCTGTATCGCGAAGATGTATTTAAGAAGCATAATTTGAATGTGCCGACGAACTATGACGAATTGTATGATGTGCTTAAACAGCTGAAGGAGCTCTACCCTGACAGCTACCCGCTCGCATGGCGTGATGGATTGGATAAGCTGTTGAATATGGGACCGGCGTTTCAAACCTGGTATAAAGAATATTATGACTTCGATAAGAACGAATGGCGTTACGGACCGACGGAAGACAGCTACAAGGAAGCCGTGCAATATTTGCATAAGTTTTATAAAGATGGTTTAATTCCGCCAGAGTGGCTATCGATCGATACGAAGCAATGGCAGGATATCGTGTCTACGAATAAAGCTTTTATTACGATTGATTATATCGGCCGGATTGATTTTTTCAACTCGGCTCTGCGTCCGGAAAATCCGGAGTTCAATATGGCTTTCATGGAACCGCCGGCTGGCCCTAATGGCAAGCAATTAAATGCATCCGTGCATTTTCTTGAAACAGGCTTAACTGTAGCTTCTACATCGAAAAAAATTCCGGAAGTTATGAAATTTATGGACTTCTATTATACGGAAGAAGCAAGAGAGATGGCGAGCTGGGGGAAAGAAGGCGTGACTTTCACCAAGGAGAACGGTATTAAGAAAATCGTTCCGGAGTACAAAGAGATTGGAGAATTAAGAACGAAGACGGGACTTGCAACAGACGGTGCCTACACCTGGATCGATTATGACGCACATTTGTCTATGGCCACGCCAGAACTGCAAGAGGCTTATAAACAGGCGAGAAAATTTGACGCGCCTTTTCAGCCGAATCCTGCTTTGAATCAAAAAGAATCAGAAGTGATTTCATTGACGGGCGAAGCCATAGAGAAGCATCGTGAAGAAAACATTGCCCAATTTATTTTTGGCAATAAGAGCTTTGACAAATGGGATGATTATGTAAATGAGGCAAATAAGCTGGGCGTTGATAAAATTCTCGAAATATACACAAATGCGTATGAGAGAATTCGGAAATAATCGAAATAATCTGTAGGGGCGATAAACGGGATGGCATGTGGCATTCAGAGTGAATTAATATAAAAGGAGTTGAAAGGTTCATGTATAAATCTATGAAGCTTCTGGCAATTCCATTAATTATATCATTGCTGACGATATTACCGGTTAATATTTCCACAGCGGCGAGCACCAATGTAGCAGCAGGCAAGCTGCCGACTTGCAGCGGAGCGATAAACAGCCCGGCGTATACTACAGACGGAAACACCTCCACTGGAAATTACACTTCGGTCGCAACGGGAGTGACCTGGATCCAGATTGACTTTGGAGCGAGCTATGACATCAACAAGGTGAATCTATGGCATTATTACGGCGACGGAAGAACGTTCCACGATGTGATTGTTCAGCTATCCAACGATTCCAGCTTTACCTCCAAGACAACTGTGTTCAATAATGACGCGGATAATAGTGCAGGTCAGGGTATTGGAACCGATGCGGAATACGCGGAAACTAGCAGTGGAAAAGAGATCACTTTTTCGGATGTGAATGCGAGGTATATACGATTGTATACGAATGGAAGCACCGTAAATGCTTATGGCTATTATGTGGAAGTTCAGGCGTGGACATCAGACGGCGGACCGACGCCAACGGTAACGCCAACGGTAACGCCGACACCGACACCGACACCGACTGCCACGCCAACAGCAACGCCATCGACGACACCAACATCGACACCGACACCGACACCAACACCGACACCATCGTCGGGACCGATTATCGTTCAGGATGACTTCAACAGCTATACGAACGGGCAGATTATTACAGACTACACGACTTATCTATCAACCCCTTTTCCTAATGGAGGAACATCTGGCCCTGGCAATCCGTCAAGCCTATGGGAAGCCGATACGGGGAAGTTTGTTGCCGACAATGGCTGGGGCTACTCAGGGAAGCCTAATGAGTGGGGAGACCGTTGGTTCTTCCGTACGAATACGCGCAGCTTCGATATTGGCGATGCCACAATTACCTGGAAATACCGCTCGGCTCCTTATGGACAGGACGGTTATGCTGTAGAATCAAGCGACGCAGTAGACCTGTGGCTTAGGTATCAGACGCAGTACAATTTGTATGTATTGCAGTTCGACAGAACGAATAATGCCGTTGTAGCCAAGCGCAAGGTGCCTGCAACAGGTTGGACGGGACCGTCAAGTCTGATTTCCAACAAAGGCGTTTATTACTCTCTCGTGACAGATGACGATCAGCCGATCTGGGGAGCGGGCAAGCAAGCGATTACCTGGGGCGGGCATAGCTTGCCGAATCTTGCGCATGATTCAACCACCGTATACAATTTTAAAGCTAAAGTTACTAACAAGCCTGGCGGAACCGTACAAATCCAGCTATGGCGCGACGATATATTAATAGCTTCGTGGCTAGACAATAACGATGGTACTGCTGCAAATGGCGAAACGCTGGGCTACCATGTTTCCAAAGGCTATTACAATTCGGTGCCAGGTTGGGAGACTTGGTGGGGACAGCCTATAACTAGAGCTGGAGCCTCTGGTTTTAGAGCCGACAATATTAAGTTCTGGATTGATGATTTTGTCGTTACAGCAAATTAATATGAGAAGTAGATAGAACATCTGATCATACACCTCTTCTGTTTGATAAGTGATTGCTGAAGGCTCTCATTCTATTAAACGAAGAGGTGTTTTTATGACATGTTAGAAAGGTATAAGTTTTTTGGGATGGAAAGTGGACTCTGAGCTTTGAATAAGTAAAAATATTAAAAAAATGAAAGTAAAGACCGATATAGGTAGGTACAGAACATTTCCGAGTGGTGTTTCTAGAATAACTATGTTGTTGATGAAAAAAGTCAAAAGTGAGAGGGAGATGTCAAATAAACAACATAAAAGTGAAGCTAACCGTATTTCTGATCATTCTGCTAGGTTCAACTCCATTTCAATTTATCCAAGCAGCTCCTACAGTTATTGAGAAGTTTGAGGTCGTAGAGTATTGGTATCCTGATGTGCTAATGTACCCTGTCATTGTTTTAGCAGAATATAATAACGGAGTTTATGAACGAAGGCCGAACGGAGCAGGTCTTCCTGATGGCATTTTAGCTTATTGCTTTGATAGGTCCAGAGATTATCCACTTATGAATAATCTTCCAGGTTATCGTGCCGGTGAAGAGTTCTTTTCACCACTTGAAGAAATTAACAACTACTCCCTTAATGGAAAGGCGATAGATGGGAAGATGTTAAGAGCGATTCTGCTCAATGGTTTTCCAACGAAAAGTGTTGCAGACTTACAAGCGGCCGCTGGTATTACAGGTTTGGACGAAAGTATGGCACTTAGGGCTACGCAATTTGCCATTTGGCATTACACTAATGGAGCGAATTTGGATGACTGGCGTGGGCAGCATTATCCGCCAACAACAGCGGGAGAGGATTTGTTTAATTACTACATCAGTTTAGATCCTATAGAGCCAACGTATACAAAAACGGATGTGGATGTATTTGATCAGCAATTATCATTTGATGCGAATGATAACCTTGTTGTATCGGTATCCTATAAAGCAACAGAAAAGAACTATGATGGAACTGTCATTATACCAACAGTCCAGCTTGATAGTGCTACGGATGCTAGATACCCAAATGCGACTGTGGTTGAATCAACATACACCAATGTCAGTCCTGACAGTAGGACGATCACAATTACAATCGCTAACGGCGATTATGATGATACGGCTTCGGATGTAGAAATTGGTCTCCAATTTATGATGGGGCAATCTGTCAACGATGTGTTTATCACTTCGTCAGTGAGATATGCTGATGACATTCAAGATTTAGGTGCGGTCGCAGCTAATGTATTGGATGTGCAAAGAAATGTGCTATTGAGCTTTAATAATCCCATGGCTCCAACACCAACGCCAACGCCGACGCCAACGCCGACGCCAACACCGACGCCAACATCAACACCAACAGAAGAAACAGAACTGGCAGAAGAGCCAACACCGACGCCAACATCAACGCCAACAGAAGAAACAGAACTGGCAGAAGAACCAACACCGACACCAACATCAACACCAACAGAAGAAACAGAACTAGCAGAAGAGCCAACACCAACGCCAACAGAAGAAACAGAACTGGCAGAAGAACCAACACCAACGCCAACAGAAGAACCAGAACTGGCAGAAGAGCCGACACCAATGCCAATCGAAAATGAAGAAATAAACGTCCTTCCTAAAACGGGTGAGGCGAGCAAATCTTTATTTTATGTTGTAGGAGCGGTATTTATAGCCGTCGCTCTGTGGCTATTAAGAAGAGATAGCGTGGGTAGAGGTTGAATAAATGATGCGTTTTGAAAAAATGGCCGAGAGCTACTCGAAAGAGGGCTGTCGGCCTTTCTAGTTGTTTGTCATAAAGTGTTGTCGTTATAAAATAGCAACTAGTTTTCAAATATATATTTTTAAATATTTTGCAGGAGTAACCGCAGTTCTTGTCGAAATGGTTCGTATTATGCGATTAATCCATACAACCACCTTTAAATATATAGCTATTTTTATCGGATCCATGATCTTGCTTCTATGCCTGCGGTGGGCGTGGACTGAACAATTTTATACCTCGCCGTCCCCTCGAGCCGTGGATGGCGTACTTGACTTGCGAGGAGTCGATTTGGAGAAATCCTCCTCTTTTTTTATGGACGGCCAATGGAAATTGTACCCAGGGACATTCGTTTCCCACGAGGATATACAGGTAAAGGAAACCGATTCCCGCCTCGTACAGGTGCCGGGAGATTGGGGAAGCGTACTGAACCCGGATTCCGGTTCCTCGTACGGATACGGAACGTATCGGCTGCACATTCTTATCGATCCGCTGCGGCAGCCCGTTACATTTTGGTTTAAAAGTATTCAAGCATCGTCGGAAGTGATCATAAACGGCATCGAAGCGGGCATGATCGGCCAACCTGCTGCAAACGCAGGCGAATACAAGCCCTTCAATGTCCCATACACTGCATCCTACGGTCTTGAAGGAACGACGGAGATCGAATTGCTTATTCGTGTAGCCAACTTCGACGAACCGTTCAATGGCGGGATCACGCACTCCATCCGCTTCGGCACGCAGGCCGCGATCGACAATGTGCGTTGGTACTCGATCGGGTTTCAGCTGGTGATGTCTGTTATTTTGCTGCTTCACGGTTTGTTTGCTTGCATTATTTATTTATTCAACCCCAAGGAACGGGCTTTGTTCGTCACGTGTCTGTTGATGTTGGCTGCCGCAATAGCCATTTTAAGCGACTACGATAACGTATTATTGTTATGGCTGCCGATCAATTATACATGGGCAATCAAGATCAGACTGATTTCCCTCCTGTGGCAAAACTTTTTTCTACTCTATGTTTACAGAAAATTCGCTTCGGCCCCTTCACGCAACGTATGGCTACGTGCATACGTCGCGGCGATCGTTGCGCTGACCGGGCTGTTGGTCGCTGCACCCGCTTCAT
The DNA here is from genome assembly GCF_050864975.1 of Paenibacillus sp. GXUN7292. Lineage (NCBI taxonomy): Bacteria > Bacillati > Bacillota > Bacilli > Caryophanales > Paenibacillaceae > Paenibacillus > Paenibacillus sp. GXUN7292. The sequence continues at coordinate 83,683 of NZ_JBOZWO010000018.1, forward strand.
GGGTCAATGGAATCATCGATTTAAAAATATTCAGCGCTTTTCATTTCATTCCATACGTCTGGTTTATATACATCGTCGGAACGATGATATTCAAGAAGCTGGCCGATCCAGATATCGTCTACTTACTTATCACCGCGGCTGGCATTATATCTCACTTGTCATGGAGCATTGAGGAGTCCGCTAAAAACGTGTCGACTGTTTATTATCCGATCGATCTTATGGTGGGGTTCGTTGGTTTTTCCACCTATTGGTTCAAAAAATATTTTCGTCACTCGCGGGAAAACGCCCAGTTAAATGAGCAACTGCGGAGAGCTGACAAGCTGAAAGACCAGTTTCTCGCCAATACGTCGCACGAACTGCGAACGCCGCTGCATAGCATTATGAATATCGCTCAAACCGTCGTAAACAAAGAGCAGGAGAAGCTGACCGCAGGAAGCATGAAAAATATGCAGCTGCTCATTATGATCAGCAGGCGCATGTCGCATATGCTCGGCGATTTGCTCGACGTCGCGCGGCTGAAGGAGCATCGTATCGTGCTGCAGCAAGAACCCTTGCGCATTCAATCGATCGTTCCTGGCGTCATCGGCATGCTGAGATTTATGGTGGATGGCAAGCCAATTCAACTGCGCATGGACATTGGAGAGTCGCTGCCGCCTGTATTGGCCGATGAGAAAAGACTTGTGCAGATTCTGTATAACTTGTTGCACAACGCCATCAAATATACGGAAGAAGGCACGATCTCCATTGCCGCCGAGACGTTGGACGGACGCGTCCTTATTGTTGTCTCCGACACCGGGGTAGGCATGGATGAGGAAACACAGGCGCGCGTGTTTCTCCCTTATGAACAAGGGGCATACGGCATAAGCGACGGCAGAGGGCTCGGACTTGGTCTTAGCATCTGCAAGCAGTTGGTCGAATTGCACGGCGGCATATTTACCGTCCGCTCCGAACTTGGCAAAGGTTCCGTATTCCGTTTCGATCTGCCCTTAGCCGACGAGACGGTTGTTCCTTCGTCGCAACCTCTCAGCCAGGCAGCGGACGGAGAGGAAGACTGGCCGGCCGGATCGATCATGCCAGGCACTGCGGTCGGCGAACTGGAGGCGGCGGTCGCCGCTGAACTAGACTCGCCGTTTCTGTACGAGGGCAAGGTGAATATTATGGCCGTTGACGACGACCCCGTCAATCTGAAAGTGCTCACCGGCATTCTGTCGGCGGAACCGTACAATATCACAACCGCTCAATCCGCCTACGAAGCGTTGGAAATGTTAAATACCGGCGGGCAATGGGATCTGCTCGTTGCCGACGTCATGATGCCGCATATGTCTGGTTATGAGTTGACAAAAAAAGTGCGGGAGCGCTACTCCGCATTCGAGCTTCCGGTTGTGCTGTTGACCGCGCGCAGCCAGCCAGCCGACATTTACGCCGGATTTTTGGCAGGTGCGAACGATTATGTGACCAAGCCCGTAGACGCGCTGGAGCTACGTTACCGAATCAAGGCGTTAGTGACGTTAAAGCAATCGATCAACGAACGATTGCGTCTGGAAGCGGCCTATTTGCAGGCGCAAATCCATCCTCACTTTTTGTTAAACACGCTGAATTCGATTATGGCGTTAAGCTATATTGACACGGAGAAGATGCGCAAGATGGGGGATGCATTTGCGTCGTATTTGCGGATCAGCTTTCACTTTCTCAATACGGGGGAATTGGTCGAGCTTGCCCATGAATTGAAGCTTGTTGAAGCCTATTTGTACATTGAGAAGGAACGGTTCGGTGACAGGATTTCTGTCATATGGGAAGTAGAACCTGACATCCGCTTGATGCTCCCTCCGCTGTCCATACAACCGCTCATAGAGAATGCCGTCAAACACGGCCTTCTGAGTCGTAACAGCGGTGGCACGATTCATATTCAGATAGCACGGCAACACAATTCCACGCTTATTGAAGTGAAAGATAACGGCAAAGGCATGGAACAAGAAATGGTTCGGCAACTGTTAAGCCCAATGAGGAAAGGAAAGGGAGGAATCGGTCTGTCCAACACGAACCGGCGCTTGTTCCAGCTGTACGGCCGCGGCTTGTCGATCGCAAGCCAGCCCAATGAAGGAACGACCGTATCGTTCGTCATTCCGGACAGCTGAACTACGCAGGGTGCTCGTCAGCAAATGACTTAAGGGGCCAGCACGGCTTTCTTCGCCCTCAGGCTCTCTTCTTTCACAATAAGCTTGAAACATTTCGCCCCAGAAATTATATAATTTTTCCGTTAAGCTACGGATACGATAGTTGAATGAAACATGAAGGCAGCCAGCCAATGATCGGCTGCCTTCTGTCGTTGAAGTAACGGGCAGGCAGACCGGAACTCGCTCTTTACAATCGAACGTACATTCGGTAAAATTAGATTGGATCATTTTTCCATTAAAAAGTAAATGAACGGAGAGATGTTTACTTATGATTATTGAAACCAAGATCATCGAGAAACCAGCCTTTAGCGTCATTGGCATTACAGAAACGATTCATTTTGATCCTTCTTTGCCGCCCTCACAGAACTCCATTGCAAAGCTATGGAGTCGATTCAGCGAGCGTATTGACGAAATTCCAGGTATTCTTGGCTCGCGCAGCATTGGACTCATTTTGCAGCATCCGGACAACTCTCCTAACAAGCCATTTGATTATACGGCCGCCGCGCAAATCTATCGGGACGGTGACATTCCTGAGGGGATGTGCCGTATTGAGGTTCCGGCTGCGCGTTATATCGTGTTGACTCATCGAGGCCGACTGGATGACATTGGAAGCACGTTCCGTCATTTCTGGGGAGAGTGGTTGCCTAACAGTTCTTATGTTTACGATGGCGGTACAAGCACAGGCAAGTATGAGTTCGAGTTTTACGATCAGCGCTATACGCATCCAGACGATCCGCACTCTGAGATTGACTTGTATTTTCCTATTCGAGCCAAATAATTTTGAGAAGCTGGATGAATAATTGGTAGGCAAGGATGCCGTTTCAGCGGTTAATGCCATTGTGTTGGCTCATAAAATGTAGTTTAACTGGTTTAACAGCATGACTTCGACCTCCACTTTTTTATCGAAAAAACGATTCTAAATGGATTTTATGCATCTAGTTTTATTGAGTTACTCTATATTTGAGGTTAGTTTAAAGGTAAATCCTGCAAAAATGCAGGATTTATTTGTTTTTTGGCTAAAAAGGGGGATAGCGATCAAAAATCCTGCATTATCGCAGGATTATTTGAAAATGAAAAAAATAAAAAAAGTATAATTTTTTTACATCAATATTGGAATTATCAGAAGGCCATTAAGCTGCTGTGGAGCTTTTTCAACACGCTGTGGTATATGATATAAGTATATTATATAACTCTATCATTGATTTGACCGCGGTGAAATTGCAGATCAATTTGAAATTAGTATGAAAAGCAAGGGAAGTGTATCATGGAAGCGAAATGTATACTGTATATTGAAGACAATCAAGACATCGGACGCTGGGTTCAGGATGAGCTTGAAAAGCGGGGATATGCGGTTCGCTGGCTGTTATCCGGTGAAAATGCGGAAAGTGAAGTACAGGGAAGTCATGTCGTTATTCTCGATATAATGCTGCCTGGACTGGACGGATTCACAATCGGCCAGCGTATGAAGAAAGCAGCGCCTTCGGTGCCGATTTTGCTGCTGTCCGCCCGAGCGGCTGTCGATGATAAACTGCAGGGGCTGCAGTTTGCGGACGATTATGTCACCAAGCCTTTTCACATCGACGAGTTAGCTGCCAGAATTGAAGTCCTGCTTCGCCGCAGCGGAACGGGGCATTCGGATCAAATAAAACTAGGACAGCACATCCTTGCAAATCTTTCCGGACACACGGTGATAAACGAGAGCACTGGAGAAGAAGTGAATCTAACCAGAAAGGAATTCCGAATTCTTGAGTGTTTCCTGCGCCATCCGAATCAGGTCCTTACGCATGAGCAGATATGGGCGGCTGTCTGGGGGAATCATACATCAATGGCGACAAAGCTCTGTCGGTCCATATTCGCCATCTTCGCGAGAAATTGGAGCAAGATCCTAATGCGCCAGAAATCATTCAGACCATACGCGGCATCGGATATCGGGTGAAAATATGAAACAACGCTCTTTTTTCCGAAGGTACTTAGTGGTTCATTTCCTGAGCCTTGTTTTACTCCCCCTAATGATCCTCTTAATGGTAGCTGGAGTGAATCCGTCTTCTGACCAGTCGGGCATAGATACGGCTAGCAGCATATCCGGTTTGATCGGTCTCATCATTATCGTTTTTATTTCCGTTTCAGGGGTGTTTTTTTATCGCCTTCGGCAGCAGCTCATCCGCCTGAAAAAGGCGATGACTGTCCCCGGAGACGGTTCTTGGATTCCAGAACCGATTCCAGAACGAGCATCTGGAATGAATGAAGTGGATCAGTTGGCGGATTCGTTTAACCAAATGATTCGGCAGCTTCGCGATAGCCGCCTGCGGGAGCAAGAAGAAGAAGCGCTCAGGAAGCAGCTGATAGCAAATTTGTCCCATGATTTGCGAACGCCGCTGACCGCACTTCGCGGGCACGCCTCCAGATTGCAAAGGGAACCTCTCAGCCAGGAAGGGGAGGCCTCGCTCACGGCTGTTGATCACACGATTACACATATTAGCGAGCTAATGGATGATCTTTTATCCTATACCTTGCTCACATCGGGCAAATACCCGTACGATCCCGAACCCACCGATATGGTTCGATTTCTGAGAATATCTGTTGCGTCGTGGTATCCGGCATTTGAGAATGCAGGCTTGCAAATAGAAGCGGACTTGCCGCTCGGTGCGACCTTCTCATGGGAAATCGATTCGCAATGGATGACGCGTGTGCTTGGCAACCTGTTTCAAAATGTCCTTCGCCATGCCGTCGATGGACGGTTTATCGGTATTACTGTGGATATCGGGCATGAGCGGTTAATGATTCAAGATCACGGACCGGGGATGGATACCCTGTCTGCCAATCGAGGCGCTGGCATGGGGCTCACGATTGCAAAGTACATGCTCAATGAAATGAGACTGCAAGCCCATTTTAGTTCTGATGCGGATGGGACGACTGTGTGGATCGGAAAAAAATTAGACTAAACTTAGAATAAACCTTCCCTGATTTTAGACTTGGCTCGGTATGATGTGAAGCATAACAAGGAATAGGAAGGTGTTATGCTTGCTCACTATTGAACAGTTAACTAAGTGCCGCGGATCGCACAATATCCTGGACGGTATTAGCTTTAAAGTCAAGCCTGGCCGCGTGACCGGGTTCCTCGGTCCCAATGGCGCAGGAAAAAGTTCTACGCTGAGAATCCTATTGGGACTTGATCAAGCCACATCAGGCACTGCGTTGATCAATGGCGTGCCATACGCCCAGCTTCCCGATCCGCTTACGACTGTTGGCGCCGTTTTTGACGGATCGGGAGCACATCGGTTGCGCACAGGGCGAGCGCATTTGAACTGGATTGTTAGGTCCGCTGGGCTTCCTCGTTCCCGGGTCGATGAAGTCCTCGAAATTGTAGGGCTTGCGCATGCTGCTTCGAAGAGAGTTGGCAGCTACTCGCTTGGTATGGCGCGGCGACTGGGTTTGGCTGCCGCGCTGCTTGGTGATCCGCAAATCCTGATATTGGACGAGCCTACGAATGGGCTTGATCCTGAGGGAATCCGTTGGATCAGGACCTTCCTCCGTGATCGTGCAGCATCGGGGCGCACTGTATTATTATCGAGTCATCTGATGGGGGAAACCGCCGAAACTGTAGACGACATTGTCATTATTAATAAGGGGCAAATTGTAGCGAGCGGTATGCTTGCCGAGATCGTTGGTTCCTATAAGACGTTAGAAGATGCCTTCTTTGCATATACAAGGAGGGACATTTCGTGAAAAAAGCGCTTGCCGCAGAATTTTCAAAGCTTCTTTCCTTACCTGCCATATGGATCGCATTTGCGGCTGGCATACTGGTTGCGCCTGTGATTGCCGCAATCCGATCCTTTCAGGAGCTTTCTGAAATTACAAAAGGCATTCAATCAGCAGTCGAATTCCCTATTGGTTTTGAAGAGCTGGGGTTTGGTGTTGCGGGTGTCATTATTGTTGGCGTTGTAGCAATCAGCAGCGAGTACTTCACCGAGAGTGAGGAATCCGGCGGCGGACGCCAGATAACTGCCAGTTTGACCGCCAACCCATCACGAATTCGTTTTCTAATATCAAAAGCGACTGCCGTTGCAGCGGTTAGCGCCATTCTCGCCATCATTGCGATCACTCTCACCATGGTTGTGATTCGGATCATCCTCGTGGAGCATGCTCCTGCGTTAGGGATAACTGCTTTTCCTCGGCTTCTCGGCGTTGTATGCTATTGGGTGCTTACAGCGCTCATGGCCTTGGGAATTACATTACTGACACGGCACGCCGCTCTGCCTCTGGCGATTTTGATTCTGAACAACTCCGTCATGACCGTGACTTATTTGCTTACACGCGTTACTCCATTGGCGAACTATTTGCCGGATATGGCTGGAATTCGCATGTTTCATGAAATCAAAGATGCCGGCAGTACGCTCACACCGCTTGGGGGCGGTGCAGTCATGGCGGCTTGGGTGACAGCATTATGGATCCTTGGAGCGATTGCCTTTTGTCGGAGGGATGTATGAGTACATTGAAAACACAGTCGTATGGTCAAGAAATGTGTCGGGCGCTAAAGGCCGAGCTGTCAAAGTTAGGTTCGCTGCCGATTACATGGTTTACCCTCGGCGGCACCTTTATCGTCAATCTTGTTTTGGCTTACGCTTTCGCAAAGGCCGGATTGCAGGGCTTAACCTCCTTGCAGAGTACGCTGGAAATCGGACTCGCTTCTGTCAGCTATTCGCAAGCGGGACTTATGATCTTTGGTATACTGGCCGTTTGCTCTGAATATACTGGCGGTCAGATTCGCACGACACTGACAGCAATGCCGCGGCGAGGCATCCAGATTTTCGCTGCGCTATTAGCGCTGACAGTCGTGTTTATTCCTGCATCATTCGTTATCTCCGCTTCTGGCATCTTGCTAACGCAGAGTCTTTACGGCAGCGCTGCGGCTCCTATTGTATGGGGAGATCTTGTGTCCGCCATGCTCGGAGTAAGCGGATACCTCACGCTAACTGCACTGATCAGCGCGGCAACCGGAATTGTTCTGCGCCGGATGCTCCCCGCAGTCGCTGTCATGCTCGGCTATTACTTCATCGCGGGCCCGCTTATACGGGACCACGCAGATTTCGCAAAGTATCTGTCGGATACGGCGGGAGTTGTGATGTGGTTTCCGCCATCAGATCGTGCACTCACTCCTGTGCAAGGCGGTATCCTTTTGGGGGCCTGGACACTTGTTGCGGTCATCATTGCTGCGACTGTATACCGAAAGCGAGATATGTGAATTGGCAACTGGTTGCTGTGCAAGAGGATCGTTTGGCGGACCGTGTTGGTTACAGCGGGTCTGATACAAGGGGTATCTATAGAACCGTTTGCGGGTCTCGAGTTGAGGCTGATTAACAACGAGGTAATCAGATACTTGGATTCAACTGTTTGATATATTCCGAAAAAGCCGCTTCCTGATCTAACATCAGAAAGCGGCTGTCGTTGTTATTAAAACGTATTACTGAAAAATCACTCCGCCTGCACAGTTTATAGCTGTGCCATTAAGCATGTCGGCTCCTGTTGTTGCTGCGAAAATAACAGCCTCGGCAATTGCTTCTGGAGTCGCCGGAATGTTAGGGAGGGGATTTTTCTTTGTTTAGGAAATTATGCATCTATTAAAATTGTGGATAAGTATGTCGAAATGCAAATCGCCTCTCGAAAGATCTGCTATCTGCCGTCATACCTTAACAAGAAGTAAGCATAGCGGTGCAAAAGGGATGATAATGGCGTAGTTCTGTACGTTTGGCGTACGATGCGGCTATTGAGCTCGGTTGGATCCTATTGATGCGGACACTGGCGTCCGTTAGCGCTCATTTTTCGCCAACTTCTACTTTCTAGCGGACAGAAATATCCGTTAGCGGGAAAAAAGCTTAAGAATTCGGTGATCCAAATTTTGACGTTATTCCTATAGGAAGTTCCTCATAAATTGGGATTTTGATGTTCACTTTAGAAATTGCAGATTAAACGTCTACTTATTTGAAGGCAGTTTTAGTTTTTGATGATAGGTTAAGGGCTATTTTTCCTATATAAAGAAAGGAGAGCGCACTCAATTCATAATGATGACGCTTACATAACGGGGCGGATTCGCACCGGGTGATGAGGGGGAATCAAGTTGACTTTAACTAGTTTGTTTAGGGCGCAGAAGGCAGGCCGAACAACACGAAGAGTTGTACATACTATGCTGGCAGTGATGCTGGTGATCGGATCGATTGTTGCGCTGCCGATGGATACGGCGCAGGCGGAGCAGGCGGCGCAGGAGGGAACGCCGGGCGGTATAGACGCTGCAGCGCTCCGCTTGTGGCTGAAGGCCGACCCGGGCAGTGTGACACTGGCTGGCAATGATGTAATGGTATGGCAGGATAGCAGCGGTAATGAAAATAACTTTGTGAACGACGGAAGCATCGCGGCGATCAGTAGCCGCAACAAACCAAAGTATGTGCAAGAACATCTGGATTTAAACAATCAGCCGGTATTAAAGTTTGTCCGTTCAGGCTCAGGCAGCATCCTCCAGGATACGGATGGTTTGTTCGCGGAGGGGGAAGAGATTGCTGCGGCCAGCGTCTTTACGGTAACCGGAGGATTGAACGCGGTCGATAACTCGTTGATCTTCAACCATATCGTATCGCAAGGCGGCTTCGGCGCACATATTCCTCATAAGAACGGCTCGACAAGCTCCACAATGGGCTCGGTCCTGTGGGATTCCGGTACCCGGACGACAGGCAGCGGGTATCAGCGGTTGACGGCAGGCGATCAGGTGCATCTGTCGCAATATAATATATGGGGACTACATCATAATGCCGCTCCAGTGGCCAGCGAATCCGTTTATCAGTCTGTTTCCCGCGACGGCTCCACCATAGGCCAATCGAATACCCCTCTGCTTCCGTTCGTTGGTCAAGCGGGCGGCGCCATGTCGCTCGGTTCGGCCGTGACGGGCGGCTCGGGCTTTGATGGCTATATGGGCGAATTCATCATCTTTACGGAAGCACTAACGAATGAGCAGAAGCGTCAAGTGGAGACTTATCTGGCAATCAAGTACGGCTTGACGCTGCCTGCAGGCAATTATTTAAGCGCTGGATCGGCGCCGCAAGTCGTCTGGAATGCCGCTTCTCAGACAGATTTTAACCATAATATTGCCGGTATCGGCCGCGATGTAATTGGCGGGCTGGATCAGCGGATGGGCCGCAGCAGTTCGGGCGGGGCGAGCTCCGTGCAGGTGCTGATCGGCACGCCAGATGGAGCAGAACTGGCGGACAAACAGTATCTGCTATGGGGCGATGACGGCAATACGGACCCTGCGGCTCCCTACGGGTCGGGCCATATGCGCCTTAGCCGCACATGGAAAGCGCAAAACACGGGAGGCGTCGGCAATGTGTTGATCGCGATTCCTCGCAGCGCAATCCCGCTAGGCGGCGTGCTGCTGACTGGCAGCTCGCGCGATTGGACTCAAGCGACAGTAACGCCGCTGACGGAAGTGTCGCTCCGCGGCGAGCTGTATTATGCGGCGGAAGCAGCGCTGGCGGACGGCAGTTATTTTACGTTTGCCGAGCAGAAGCCGCAGCTGCAATTGACTGATTTGACCATAACGGACGGAGGGCAGGCCGTTTCGCTGAATACGGCTTTCGATCCGAACAAGACGGACGGATATGAGGCGATTGTGCCGGCGGCGACGGAGAACATCGCTCTGGAAGCGCAAGCGCCGGATGCCCTTGTTGAGATCTATTTGAGTAATTATGAGACGGAGCGCATGTTATGGTCGGGTGGAGACGATATTCCGCTCTTGCCGGGGGTGAACCGATTGAGTATTGAGTTAAAGGATGAAGGGGACGGTCCGGTGCGCAATGCGTACAGCCTGGACATTGTTCGGCGGCTGCCGCTTGACACAGATGGACGAATCGTCCTGCATGCGGGCTCTGTTACGGCGAGTTCGTCGCAGCCGAATACCAGCTACGTTCCGGCCAATGTCGTAGACGGCGTTTGGGGCGAGGATGCGGCAAGCATGGAGAGCCGCTGGTCGGCTTCAGGACATGGCCAGTGGCTGCAGTTTGATCTGGGCGAGCCGCAGCGAGTGACGTATATGAACCTTGCGTTCCTAAATGCAAGAGAACGCTTGTCGAGCTTCGAGATTCTGGCATCTAACGAGCCTTCTTTTGAGAATAGTACGATCGTATTGCCTAGGCGAAGCGGCCGGACGCTGCAAGCGGAAGATTCTGTGCTGCAGCCCTACGTCATCACAAGTCCGATCGAAGCTCGATATTGGCGGTTAGTCGGTTACGGCAATAGCGCAAGCGGAAGCTCCGGCAACTGGAACAGCCTAATGGAAGCGCAGCTGTTTATTAGCGAAGCTCCGGTTGTTGTGGAGCCGGGGGGACCGGGAGGGCCGCCGGCTGCTGGCGATGTAGATGAGGATGATTTGCCGCCGCCAGTGCTGGTCAAGTTACAGGTAAGCTCGGCGGAGCAGCTGCAGCAGGCGCTGGATACCGTCGAGCCAGGTACGATTATCGAGGTTCGCAATGGCGTCTATGAGCAGAATGGACCTTTTGTAGTGCTGAACAAGAAGGGCTCGGCGACTTATCCGATTCGGATTGTGGCTGCGGAGCAAGGACAGGCCGTTATTGCTGGAAACAGCTATTTTCATATTGAAAATTCCGCTTATGTGGAGGTATCAGGCTTTGCATTCCGTAACGGAATCGGGGAAGAGGGAGGCAATACGACGCTTATCGAGCGGGGGCTTGAGAATCGTACGCTGACAGGCGTACATCCGGGCGTGCAATTGCAAAGCTCGAGCCATATCTCGATTTTGCGCAACAGCTTCGCCTTGAACGAGACGGGACAGCCGTACAGCTTCACCGCACCGCAGCTTGGAACCGTGACATGCCTGATCGATGTGCCGGGAAGCTGCCGGATTGGCGCTCTGGACAGCACCGGCGGAGAAAGCTACGACGGGCCAACTCCATATGATGATCAATCGTTCATAACCGCCAACGGTACTCACCGCCATTACATCCGGGTTGAGGGCGAGAGCAGCCATAACCGTCTTGCCTACAATGAGATTGGGCCTAAGAAAGGCTTCGGAGCGGTCGTCATTTACGATGGCGCCGGCCATACAGGACAAAATATTTCGCAATATGACGTTATTGAATACAATCATTTCTATGGCATTGGGCCGCGTGTAACCAATGGTCTGGAAGCCATTCGTCTGGGCCTGTCCAGTCTGTCGCTGTCGTCCGGTTACGTCACGATTCAGTATAATCTGTTTGATGGATTGAACGGCGAGGACGAGATTATTTCAGTCAAAAGCAGCGATAATATTATCCGGTACAATACGATCCGTAATTCATACGGCGGAATTGTCGCCCGGCACGGACATCGCAATAGCTTCTATGGGAATTATATTATTGGCGATGGCGAGACTCCGGGATTAAGCGGATTCCGCATTTATGGAAATGATCACAAAATTTATAACAATTACATGGAAGGGCTGACTGACCGCGTTATTCGTCTCGATGGCGGCACGCATGATGCGGGATCGGACGGGAGCATGAACCCGACTGTGCGCTGGGGATCACCGGAGCAGACAGCAGAGCTGAACAGCCTGTCGACGGAGCTGCGGACGGAACTGCTGCGCGGTCATTGGCGGCAGTACAATGTGCAAATATTCAACAATACGATATTAAATGTTGGCAACAATACGCAAGCGATCAGTCTGGGCGGCAGAACGTACCAGCCTGTCGGAACGAAGGTGTACAACAACCTCATATTCAGTAATGCGGGCACCATCTTCAATGAAACGGGCCCCGTGCAGAGCTCTCCCGCAAATGAGCGTCCGGTTTATTCCGGAAATCTGGTCGAAGGAACGGCAAATCCAACCAATAATAATGCGATAGCGGGCGGATTTGAGAAAAAGGCATTGAAGCTGGTGCGCAGCAAAGACCGTCTGATCCGTCTGTCGGCTTTCAGTCCGGCTATCGATGCGTCCAAAGCACCATATTTTGCTTCTGAGGATATGGACGGACAGCCGCGTATCGGCGGTGCAGATGTTGGAGCGGACGAATACAATCCGGCCGCTCCTGTTAGCAGACGGCCGCTGACGACAGTCGATGTCGGGCCGAACGCCGGAACGCGTCCGCCTGATACCGAAGGCGCTCCAGGACTGAGCGGAATGGCGCTGATGTCGGGTGAAAACCAGTTGCTGAACGGCTTTGATAAGGAAGCGAGTCATTATTCGGTAACCGTATCGTCTTCGATAAGCAGCTTGACACTTGTGCCGACAGCGCTCAGCGAAGGCTCGCAGATCGTGGTCACTGTAGATGGCGGCCAGCGGCAAGCAGTTGCTAGCGGACAGCCGAGCGGAGCGCTGGCGATTGCCCAGGATGGCAGCTACATCCTAATCGAAGTGACGATGCCTTCGGGCAAAAGCAAAACATACGCCATCGCTGTGAAGCGCCCCGCTGCAAGCGGCGGCGGGTCCTGGTATCCACCGCCAGCAACGCCGGCACCGGGCGAGCCGACTGAGCCGAATCCGGGCCAGACGCCGGAGCCACCTTCACAACCGGACTTCACGGATACCGGGAGTCACTGGGGGCGCGATCATATTGCCCAAGCGGTCGAACGGGGCATATTGAGCGGTTATCCGGATGGCAGCTTCCGTCCCGACATGTCCGTAACCCGTTTGCAGTTTGCGGTAATGCTGGTACGGGCGTTGAAGTTAGATGCTGCACGGATGGATAGGCAGTTTGACGATGGAGCGGAAATTCCAGATTGGGCTGAGGGAGAGCTTGGGGCAGCGCTGCAGGCAGGTATTTTGCAAGGCTACAATGATGGGAGGCTGCAGCCGAATCGCGCCATTAATCGCGCCGAGATGGTCGTCATGCTGCTAAGGGCTTATCCGTTGGAGAACGATATTGCCATGCCGCAGCAGTTTTCCGATAACGCAGATATACCTGGTTGGGCAAGCGAGGCTGTGTCTCAGGCGTCAGCTGCGGGAATTATTGAAGGGCGGGGGCTGAACCGCTTTATGCCGGGCGGTACCGCTACGCGCGCGGAAGCGGTGACGGTATTGCTAAGGATGCTGGAAAAGCAAAAAGGATAATACCAGGCTATTGAAAAACTCGTTTGGAAATTTTAACGAAAACTAGAAGGGTGTCGATTCATTGTGGGCAACTATTAGCAAGCAAAAAGAAAGGGGGAGCGAAGAGTAAGATTGGGAATGGAGAAGCGGCAGCGTTCGCCTTTGCAGGCCAATTTTATCCCTTAAAGGGATTATTTCATCAAAAAAATGGGACTACAACAGCGGTCGGAATCCCAAACTTGATTGCAGCTGCATACCTTTCGATTGTTTGTTGCCCTATCCACAATGAATCGACACCCTCACTAGTAGCGCTATTATACCGAAAACGCTTGTTGTACAAATCTAACGAAGATATGCGGCCTTATTTGGGGCAGGAAGTGCCTAAAAACGTGTTTTGTTCACACATAGAGCTGCAAAGCTTCGTTACAATCTAAAATGAACTGTTTTCGTTGAAATAACACTTGTCAGCTTCGTTAGAATTATTTTTCAACAGACTTATACAGTATTAGGATGTAGATTCATTGTGGGCAACGATTGATAAGCAATAAGAAAGGGAACGGAGAGCAAGATTGGGAATGGAGAAGCGGCAGCGTCCGCCTTTGTAGGCCAATTTTATCCTTTACAGGGGTTATTCATTCAAAAAATTGGACTACAACAGCGGTCGGAATCCCAAACTTGATCGCAGTAGCGCCACTTTCTATCCGCAATGAATCGACACCCTCTACGGTTTCAGATCTATAATCAGGAGTTGAACAGGTCGTGAAAGCATTAATTATTTCAGATATTCATAGCAACATCTATGCGCTGGAGGCGATCCGCAAGGCCGAACCGGATTGTGACGTCATTTATTGCGCGGGAGACCTTGTAGATTACGGGCCTTTCCCGCGGGAGGTTATCGAATGGGTTCACAAGAACGAAGTGATTTGTGTGCGCGGCAATCACGATGACATTATGATCGATATATACCGCAACAACAATGGCGGTCATGATATTGAGGAAGGCCAGCTCAAATGGGCGCATCACAATGCCCGACTGCTCGGCGAAGCGGAAATTTCCTTTCTCGAAAGCATCCCGGACTATCGCATATTTGAGATGGACGGCTGCAGCTACACGATGCAGCATCTATACGACAATTATTTGACGATCGACAGTTTGCCAAAGTACGATGCATTCTGGGCGGAACGCAACGATGGGACAATAAAGGCTGCAGGGGAGCGCCGCATTATTTTTGGACATACGCATCGCAGCTGCATTCATTTTTTGAGTGATACGAGCCTGTGGCTCAATCCGGGAAGCGTATCCTATCGCCGTCGCGACGATCCGTCGAAGGAAGCGCATTATTTCACGATTACCGATGGCAAAATAGCGATGAAAAGCCTAGTCTATGACCGCGCGCCCCTGCTCGAAGCGGCGCAAAAATTGCAGCTTACGGAAGATGATCTGAAAACTGCGTACTTCTTTTTCGGGTAAGCGGCTATAAGAGCAAGCAACTATAATAGGGATGTATCTGCAGCGTGCCTGCGGGATACATCCCTTATTTTTAATAAATTTTTACACATTTTGCATCTCAGTTTATATATTTATGCTTGCTTCATTTTTTGATACTATGGAACGGGGAACGTATCTTTCATAATAGAAGTTGTAAAGCTGCGGATATGATCTTATGAAGAATACGGAGGATGTCGATTAATTGTGGGCAACGATTAATAAGCAATAAGAAAGGGGAACGGAGAACAAGATTGGGAATGGAGAAGCGGAAGCGGTCGGAATCCCAATCTTGATCCTAGTGGCATCCCTTTCAATTACTTGTTGCTCTATTCACGATTAATCGACAGCTTCCTACGAGATGATATCTGCCTATTCTATAGGGAGCAGGTGGAAATATGACTTCTATTTATCGGGTATCAAATAGCGAAGAGCTGGCGGCAGCGCTTCACCGGGCAGAGCCTGGCTCTACCATTTTATTGGCGGACGGTGTTTACATTCGAAATGAAGATTATATGGTTAAAGAAAAAAGGGGATCGGATACCGCGATATTGAGCATTCGCGCCGAAAATAAAGGAAAAGCGACCATAGCTGGTGAATCGAGTATACACATCTTGAACTGTGATTATGTAGAGGTATGGGGCTTGCGATTCCAGGTCGAAGGGCGAAACTCGATCATCCTGGACGGATCGAGACATGTAACCATTGCACGGAATATATTTGAGCCGCGGCAGGTCGGAGGAGAATACAGCCTGCTGTCTGTTGAAGGAAGCGGCAGCGGCTGGAATCGAATCGAGCGCAATGAGTTCGGACCGAAAGCCGATCCTGGACCGCTAGTCGTTTTTGATGGCGACGGGAAGCAAATTTCGCAGTATGATGTCATTGCATACAATTATTTTCATCATATAGGTCCGCGCGTCGTCAATGGACTTGAGGCAATCCGGCTTGGCTTGTCCGGCATCTCTCTTTCGAACGGCTATATTACGATCGAGTACAACCTGTTTGAAAATTGCGACGGAGAGCCTGAGATTATTTCGGTCAAAAGCTGCTATAATACAGTTCGTTACAACACTTTCCTAAATTCTGCCGGTCAAGTGACGGCTCGGCACGGACATGGGAACCAATTCCACAACAATGTGTTTATCGGTGACGGTGTCAAAGAAGAGATGGGCGGGTTCCGTATTTATGGCAACGGTCATCATATTTTCGATAATTATATGGAAAACCTGACGCTGGATGCCCTGCTCATTGACGGAGGCAACTATGATGGAGGACTGGACGGCTATCCCGAAGCGCCGACTCAGGAGGAATTAAGGAAGCATTGGCGCACTTATCGCGCCTACGTGTCGAATAATACGATTGTCAATTGCCGGCATGGCATTACTTTGGGCAAGCGAGCTTCTTATGCACCCGAACAATGTGTAATCGCTTACAATCGGGTGTGCGGCGATGAGGAGCAACCGGTTATCCATGAATACCGCCCATCGCAGGCGGTTTACATCAGCAATGAGAAAGCGAATATTTCGGATATTCGCCGGCCGGCTATTCTGACAAGCTCAGCCGTCGGTCCCGACTCCGACTAAAATTAATGGGAGGCAGAGACTATGGCCCAAACTCGAAACCGGTGGACAACCTATCTGAAGCAGCTCCAACGCAAAAATCGCAGCGTATTTCTGACCTGGATGCTTTCCTATGTTTCAGTGCTGCTCGTGCCGATTCTGATCAGCGGTGTTATTTATGGAGCAACGCTGAATGTTGTAAAGGCCGAAATTAACCGCGCCAATCAATCTATTCTTCTGCAAATGGAGCAAGCCATCGACAGCCAGTTCAAAGGAATCGAGCGTCTTAGCCTCGAGATGAGCCTCAACAGACGAATCTCGGCATTCATTACGGCTGATGCCGCCCTGTCCGATTCGGATCACTACGAAATCTATCAAATCGCCAACGATTTGCGAATATACGAAATTGCCAACGATTTTCTCAATGGGATCTACATTTATTACAGTAATAGCGACACGGTCATTGCCCGCGACAACCGTTTGAACGGCGAGGAGTTGTATGACATTATTCGTTTTGAAGAGAATATGCCCTTCCAGTCCTTTCAGCAATATTTTAACCAATGGTATATAAAAGACTATCATTCGGTTGTCGTATCCGAAGAGAATGAGTGGCGGCCTACCGTCATGTATGCCCGGAATGTGACGTCAACGATTATGAATGAGCCGGGCGCCGTCCTGTTGTTCATGATCGACCGGAACAAGCTGCTGGAGCAAGCAACGGCGCCGGAGGAAGGAACCATTATTATTTTAGATGAAAAAAATCGGGTCATTGCTTCCACTGGCGATCCGCTGACGGAGCCTGCTGTTCAATACGATGACCTGCCGGGCGAATCGGGGCGACTCGAAACAGGGGCGGCCAAAAGCCGGCTTGTCGCTTCTTACACGACCTCATCCATTACTGGCTGGAAATATGTGATTACGCTGCCGGCAGCTGTCTACCATCAGAAGATGAATGTAGTGGAGCAATTAACCATTTTAAGTGTTTTACTTTGTCTGCTTATGGGCGGAGGAGTAACCTATTGGCTGCTCAAACGGAATTATTTGCCGATCCATATGCTGATTCAAAGCTTGTCGTTCAAATCGGGCGTTGCCTTCAACAGGGGCTCCAATGAATATTCTTTTCTGGAGCATGCACTGAATAACACCTTTCATGAGAAGGAAGAGCTTCATAACAAGCTGAATCAGCATAACAATACGCTCAGATCGCATTTCTTGCAAAGGCTGCTGAAAGGACAGCTTGACAGCCATATTCCGCTGCTCGAATCTTTCTCCGCTTACGACCTGAGATTTACGTCGGCCGGTTATTCTGTCATCTTGCTGCACATCGAGCATTTTGGCAAGTTTCATCGGGAGGATGAGGAGCAGGTAAATAACAAACGCCTGCTGCACTTCCTGATCGCCAACGTGGTCGAGGAGGTTGCGCGCAAGTCTGCCAACGCTTATGCGGTCGAATTGGATCAGCAATTGCTTGCCTGCATCGTCAATCATCAACTTATGTCACCGGCTGAGCAGCACAAGGAGCTGAGCCGCATTGCGGCAGAAACGATGTCGTTTATCTCCGATCACGCTCATGTGCAGCTGACCGCTGCCGTCAGCGCGCAGCAGGAAGGTGAATATGGCATCTTCCAGGCGTTTCAGGAGGCGGTCGAGGCGATGGAATACCGTATCGTCGCTGGCAGCGGAGGGATTATTCATTACGAAGATCTGGGCGGCGGCGATAGCCAGGGAAGCGCTCCAGGTTATTTCTACCCGCTTAAGGCGGAGCAGCAGCTGATTGCTGTCGTGCGCGAAGGCCAACTGGTTAAGGCGAAAGCGTTCGTCGGGGAAATCATCCAGAAGAATGTGACGATGGAGCCGTTTTCTTTTCATACTGCCAAATGTCTCATGTTCGATCTGATGGCTACGCTGCAAAAAGTAATCGGTGAAATTCGTATCGTGGGCAAGCCGCAGGATGTGCCGGACGGCATACGTGCTATCGAACGCTTGATGCAATGCCAGACGGTAAAAGAAATGCAAGGTCAGCTGTACGAAATGCTGGAGCTTCTGTGCAGCTATATTAACAACAATCGCGAATACAGCAGCAACCCTCTGATAGACAAGGTTATGAAATATGTTAACGATTACTACCATGACGAGAATTTGAACATTTCGATGATCGGAGAAGCCTTCTCCATGACGCCATCGTACATTTCCAAGCTGTTTAAGGAGCATACCGGAGAAGTTCTGCTCGATTATATTAACAAGACGCGACTGGCGCAGGCTAAATTGCTGCTTACCGGCGAGAAATATACGGTCAGCGAGATATCGTTGAAGGTCGGCTACAACGATGTAAATACATTCCATCGCATATTCAAAAAGTTTGAAGGGATAACGCCCGGGGGCTACAGGGAAGTGAAGTAGCCTTCGGGCTTTTCCTTTCAAGAAAAAGCGGGAAAGTAGCGATTTTGCTACTAATATTTTTGAGAAATTGCAGTATATTTTATGTTTTAACAATAGCTAGAGACGACGGATCGGCGTTACGATGAGAGCGGATTCACACCAACAAATTCGTGACGAAAAGAATGGAGGGTCACAATGAAAAAAAATAGCAACGGCAAGAAAAGCAAGTGGAAACAGCTCAACAAGTTCACTTTTGGAATCGTAATGGCACTCGTATTAGTATTATCCGCATGCTCCGGTAATGGGGGCACAAGCGGCAAGGACAAGACGGAGCCAACTCCAAGCTCTTCCAGCAATACGAGCACTCCTGGCAACAATGAAGGAAAGAGCAACGAGGGTGAGGATAAGCCCATTTATCCGCTGAATACAAAAGATACCTTCTCGTACTGGGCTCCAATCAACGGCAACTTAATTACATTTACAACGAACTTGGCGGAAGCGCCGATTGGAAAAGCGATTGCAGAAGCTACTGGCGTAAAAGTCGAATACATCCATCCGACGGACGGGCAAGCGGGAGAGCAGTTTAACTTGCTGCTCGCTTCTAACAAGCTGCCGGATGTACTAGAGTATGACTGGAGCATTTATCCGGGCGGACCGGAGAAAGCGATGGCAGACGGCGTTATTGTGCCGCTCAACGACCTGATCGACCAATATGCGCCGAATCTGAAGAAGATGCTGGAAGCAGATCCGGAATTGGATAAAATGGTGAAAACCGACAGCGGCCAATACTACGCTTTCCCGATGGTGCGCAACTCTGAAGGGATGGTCTTCCGCGGGCCTATGCTGCGCAAAGACTGGCTGGATGAGCTTGGGCTGCAAGTACCGGTAACGGTGGATGACTGGCATACCTTATTGACGGCGTTTAAAGAGAAGAAAGGTGCAAAGGCTCCGTTAACGGCGCTATACGCAGATAAAATGAACCTGCAGGATGCGTTCTTTGGCGCATATAAAACTTCGCATGGTTTCTATATTAACGATGAAGGCAAAGTAAATTACGGTCCGCTTGATCCTCAATACAAGGATGTTATAACGTTATTCCGCCAGTGGTATTCGGAAGGGCTGATTGACAAAGACTTCCCGATCGTCGAGCGCAACACGCTTGATAAGCGGCTCCTGAACGGGGAATCCGGCGCAACGGTCTTCCTGCTTGGCGGCGGTATGGGCAAATGGCTGGAGTCCGGCAAAGCTCAAGATCCGAATTATGATCTTATAGCGGCTCCTTATCCGGTATTGAATGCAGGCGAAAAGCCGTTCACTGGACAGCGTGATTTCAAATATAATCCGAAAGCAAGCGCAGCGGTGACGACATCGGCCAAAAATTTGGAAACGATCGTAAGATGGCTGGACTTCGCATTCAGTGAGCAAGGAACCTTGATTTACAATTTTGGCATTGAAGGCGAGAGTTACACGCTGGACAACGGAGTGCCGAAATTTACCGATATGATCGTGAAAAACGAGAAATACACCTCGCAGCAGATGCTGGCGCAATATACGGTTCCAAATGGCGCGTATCCGATGCATGAGCAAAAAACGACTAACACGTTCCCGCAACAGGATGATGCAGTCAAGATTTGGTCGGAGACCGATGCGGCAAAGCATATTTTACCTGCCTTTATTACGCCAACAGTAGATGAGAGTAAAAAGGTAGCGCAGACGATGACGGCAATCAACACGTATTTGGAAGAAATGTTCATTAAATTTGTAATGGGCAACGAGCCGCTAGACAAGTTCGACAGCTTCGTGAAACAGCTGGAAGACATGGGCATTCGCGATGTAATAAATATTTACCAAAACGCACTGGATCGTTACAACAACAGATAATACGATGCAATGGCTTCAAGGGGCGGGGGAGGTCAGCAACCTTCCTCCGCTGATTAAGCTGTATATGATAGGAGGAGTAGGAGATGGCTCAGTTGAAGCCAGAACGCAGCAAAGTCGCACATGCCGGACATCTGCCGCTGAATATTGCGAAGGATGTCGTTAAAAACAAGTTTTTGTACATCATGCTTACTCCTGTTTTAGCGTATTTCATTATTTTTCAGTATTTTCCGATGTATGGCGCAATCATTGCGTTTAAAGATTTTAATCCCCGGATTGGAATCTGGGGCAGCGAATGGGTAGGACTGCAGCATTTCAAAGACTTTTTTGGCGGCATGTATTTTTGGAGAGTGCTCAAGAACACCCTGTTGATTAGCTTATACGATCTTTTATTCGGTTTTCCCGCACCATTAATTCTTGCCTTGCTGCTCAATGAGGTGAAAAACGCGTTGTTCAAACGCGCTGTTCAGACGATCACTTATTTGCCGCATTTTATCTCGCTCGTTATTATTTGCGGCATGATCAAGGATTTTACAAGCAGCGATGGCGTTATCAACGACATTATCGTATTTTTCGGCGGCGAACGGATTACGATGCTGCTGGAACCATCCTATTTTCGGACTATCTTTGTTTCCTCGAATATATGGCAGCATGTAGGCTGGGGCACGATTATTTACCTGGCTGCATTGTCTGCGATCGATCCTGAGCAATATGAAGCTTGCAAGATCGACGGGGGCGGACGCTGGAAGCAGATGCTTCATGTTACTCTGCCTGGATTGCTGCCCGTTTTTGTTATATTGCTCATTCTTGATATTGGTCGAATTATGAGCGTCGGCTTTGAGAAAATTATTTTGCTGTACAATCCGACCACTTTTGTGACAGCGGATGTCATTTCCTCATATGTTTACCGGATCGGGCTTCAGGATTTTCAATTTAGTTTCAGCTCCGCTGTCGGATTGTTCAACTCTGTCATTAACTTCTCGCTTGTTATTGGCTCCAACTGGATAAGCCGGAAGTTGAACAATACGAGCTTGTGGTAGAGGAGGGTTCGCATGAAAGTAAGTATTGGTGAACAAATATTCCGGGTGTGCAATGTGCTGTTTCTAACTGCGCTTATGATTGCAACACTGTACCCGATTCTATACGTAGCTTTTGCTTCATTCAGCGAACCAGCGCTGATGATGGCGCATAAAGGAATTTTATGGAAGCCGCTGGGCTTCTCGTTTGAAACCTATGGAGCGGTATTCAGCAATCCGATGATTTTGCTCGGTTACCGCAACACGTTATTTATTGTAATTGCAGGCGTGGCTCTTAATTTGCTGCTCACTTCTTTTGCCGCATACGCCTTGTCCAGAAAAACGCTGCGGTACCGCAAGCCGCTTACGCTGTTTATCGTTTTTACGATGTTTTTCAGCGGCGGACTGATTCCGTTCTACTTGCTGGTCAGAGGCCTGGGCATTACGAACACGCTGTGGGCGCTTATTCTTCCTACGGCAATAAGCGCGTTTAATCTTATTATTATGCGGACATCGTTTGAAGCGGTACCGGATGCGCTGGAGGAGTCGGCCAAGATCGACGGCGCCAACGACTTTAGCATTTTGTTTCGCATTTTCCTGCCCCTTTGCAAGCCGGTGCTTGCGGTAGTAGGTCTGTATTACGGGGTAAGCCATTGGAACTCGTGGTTTAATGCTATGATCTTCCTGCAGGATCGATCGCTGTACCCGCTGCAGCTCATTCTGCGTGAAATTTTGATTATCGGCGAGGCGAACTCGATGGCGGAGGGGGCGTCCCAGGATGAAATTATTATATTGGGCGAGACGTTGAAGTACGCCACAATTATGGTAGCGACAATTCCGATTTTTATGGTATATCCGTTCCTGCAAAAATATTTTGTTAAAGGCGCCCTGATCGGGGCTATCAAAGGTTAGAACAGAAGGAGTCGACTTTAGAGATGAGCTATGAGAATATAAAGCTGCAAGAGTCTGAGCTGTCGGTCTGGTGGGATCAAGTGAAGGTTAAAGTAGATCATATGATCGAAGCGGGCTGGACTGAAGCGCCCCATGCTTCGGCAGCCGGCAAATATGACCAGATCAAGGTGGATCAGTGGATTTCGGGCTTCTGGCCGGGCATTCTGTGGATTATGTACGATCTGACCGGTGAGCAGCGTTATCGGGAGGCGGCGGAGCCTTGGGACGAACGGATGGAGCAGTGCTATTTGAGAGAAAATCACTTTCATCATGACGTTGGTTTTCAGTTCCTTCCTACCTCAGTTATTCGCTACAAGCTGACTGAGGACCAGGAGGCGCGGAGGCGCGGCTTGTTCGCTGCCAACTTTTTGGCAGGGCGCTTTAATCCGGCTGGTCAGTTCATTCGGGCCTGGCCGCGCAACCAGACAGGCTGGTCAATCATCGATTCAATGATGAATTTGCCGCTGCTGTTCTGGGCGAGCGAGGAAAGCGGCGATCCGCGTTTCAAGCATATCGCGACAGCTCATGCAGATATGGTGCTGCGCACGTTTATTCGCGACGATGGCTCGGTGCATCATATCGTTATCTTCGATCCGGAGACGGGCGAAGTGGAGCGTTATGACGGCGGTCAGGGCTTTGCGCCGCAATCTTCCTGGTCGCGGGGCCAAGCCTGGGCGATCTACGGGATGAGCTGCGCTTACCGCTATACGGGCGACGTACGCTATCTGAATGCAGCGAAGCGGGTGGCGCATTATTTCATCAGCGCGCTGGCGGAAGACGATGTGCCGCATTGGGATTTCCGTGCGGCTGCCGACTTGACGAACGAGCCGCGCGACACTTCGGCAGCTAGCTGCGCTGCGTCCGGTCTGATCGATATAGCATCACAGGTGGAACCGGAGGAAGCCTTTTTGTATCAGCGGGCGGCAACGCGTATCCTTCGCTCATTGTCGAACAACTACAGCACGCTCGACCAGCCGGAGTACGAAGGAATTCTGCTCGGCGCAACCGGGCATAAGCCGGTCAACACGAACGTCAACGTATCGCTGATCTACGGCGATTATTATTACATTGAAGCTTTGGCGAAAAGCAAGGGCTGGAACCGGCACATTTTTTAAATATGGGAATGTATAAGCTTACAGAATGCTAAGAAAAACTCATATTCTTAGCAATTACAAAAGGAGGGAGACGGGTTATGTATAAAGAGATGCTCCCGGCTCCGCGCGGCGGCGGCTTCCGGATGGAAGGTTATTGGGTATGGTGCGGTTCGGTCGTGAAGGGCGAGGATGGCAGATTCCATATGTTTGCGTCGCGCTGGCCGAAGACGCTGCCGATGCATCCCGGCTGGATGGTGGCCTCAGAAATTGTCAGGGCGGACTCAGACACACCTGAGGGGCCGTACCAGTTCCGCGAGGTTGTGCTTCCGGCAAGAGGGGCGGAATACTGGGACGGGCGCTGTACACACAACCCTCATATTGTCAAACATAATGGGAAATATCTGCTCTATTATACAGGTACGACCCATCCGCTGGACGATCCGGAGCCGCCCCAGACTTTCGGATTAACCGATCCGCAATGCATTGTGGCACGGGCTAACAAGCGGGTAGGCCTGGCTATCGCGGACAGCGTATTTGGGCCGTGGCGCAGGGCAGATGGACCGATACTGCCGACCCGTCCGGGACGCTTCGACAGCTTTCTAACCTCCAATCCGGCACCATGCGTCCATGAAGATGGTTCTGTGCTGCTGATTTATAAAGCGCGCCGGTACGAAGGCAACCTGCATGGCGATATGATGATTGGCGCTGCCTATGCGGACCATTACGAAGGACCATACCGGGTACTTAGCGATGACCCGGTGTTTCCGCCGGAGATGTATCATATCGAAGACCCGTTCATATGGAAAACTGCCGATGGCTACAGACTGATAGCCAAAGATATGGAAGGGCGACTATGCGGCGAAAAATACGGAGGTATATACGCCGGGTCACCGGACGGGCTGAAATGGAGCCTGCAAGAACGGCCGCTAGCCTATTCCCGGACGGTGCGCTGGGATGACGGCACGGTGCAGACGCTGGGTAATCTGGAGCGGCCGTTTCTGTTGTTCCAGAACGGAAAGCCCACCCATCTGTTCGCGGCTGTCTCTGACGGTACGGACGGTTTTATGGACGCTTCCGATACATGGAACATGGTGATCCCTTTAAAGCAATAAGACACGGGAGGACTTATCGATGAAAAACTATACAGCGTCGGCTGAACGGTATTCGACAATGACGTATAACCGCTGCGGCAAAAGCGGTATGAAACTTCCGGCGATTTCGCTAGGGCTTTGGCATAATTTTGGCGGCGTGGATGCGGTGGAGAATGGCAGGTTAATGCTGCGCCGTGCTTTTGACCTCGGCATTACCCATTTTGACCTGGCGAACAATTACGGGCCGCCGCCCGGCTCTGCCGAAGAAATGTTTGGGCAATTATGGCGCAAAGATTTTTCTGCTTACCGCGATGAGATGATCGTAGCTACTAAAGCTGGCTATCGGATGTGGCCCGGGCCTTACGGTGAGTGGGGCTCCCGCAAAAGCATGCTGGCAAGCCTCGATCAGAGCCTGAAACGCCTCGATATGGATTACGTCGATATTTTTTATTCACATAGATACGACGCAGAGACACCGCTGGAGGAAACGATGATGGCACTTGACCAGGCGGTGCGTCAAGGCAAGGCGCTGTATGTGGGCATTTCGAATTACGGAGCCGCGCAAGCACAAGAGGCCATCGCTATATTGCGCGAGCTGGGAACGCCTTGCCTGATCCATCAATGTCAATATTCCATGTACGAACGGACACTTGAAGCGGGTCTGCAGAGCGTGCTTGAGGAGGCGGGCGTCGGCACGATCGCCTACAGCCCGTTGGCTCGCGGGTTGCTGACGGACCGTTATTTGGATGGTGTGCCGGCGGACTCGCGGGCGGCTGGAGCGAGTGTGTTTCTAGGTCGCGAGGATATTACCGAAGAGAAGCTGAATAAGTCGCGCAAGCTAAATGAGCTTGCCCTGCTGCGAGGACAAAGCCTGGCGCAAATGGCGGTAGCCTGGGTGCTGCGGCAAGGGCGAGTCGCCTCCGCGCTGATTGGCGCGAGCAAGGCGGAGCAGATCGACGATATTGCGATGTTTTTGGAACACGCCTCGTTCACAGACGAAGAATTGGCAGCGATCGAGCGGATTTTGGGTGCAGGCGACGAGTAGCAGCCAACTCGGCAGCGGTAAGACAACGACAAGACAACGATAAGACAATGGTAAGGTAACGACAAGGCAGCGACAAAAGGGGGGCGGTGGCGAATGCTAAAGCTTTCATTAAACGATTTGCAGACAGAGGGAAAAGAACATTTTCTAGGCAGTCTGCTGCCGGGGAAATATCTTTATTCGGGTGGGCTTGCATTTGCCGCGCCCGGGGAACGAAGCCATACAAACGATGGTCCCGGCGGGAGAGATTATCATGTGCATGCCGACAGGGAAGCATTCATTATTTTGCAAGGCAGCGGTGTAATGGTTGTGGATGGTATAAGGCATGAGGTGCGCACGGGAGACATCATCATCATTGAACCTGGCGAGGATCACCATCTTTGCTCTAGCATGGAGGAGCCGATTGTGGCGTTGTGGTGCCATGCCGGTCCAGAACGCCATCCTGATCAGCATACTGTGAACGATAATATTTGATAGTCAGCTTAATCGGGCAAAGCTCGAAGCGGAACGCGGCTTGTAGCTCGCCTCCATTGCAGCTCCTGTGTTCCCTTGGAAGAGGGAGGCGGGAGCTGCGTGCGTATAGAGGCAGGAAAACTCCGAGACAATTGGCGAAAAGGAGATGAACAAGCATGAAAGCTATTTTGGCAGGACTAGGGGAAGCGGGACTTGGCTGGTATGAGCGATTGCGCAGCAGGGAGCTTTTGCTGGCTGTCATTGAAAAGAACCCGGCCCGAAAAGAGAAGCTCAGAGACACTACCATACCTTTCTACACGTCGTTGGAGGAGGCGCTGGAGGAAGGGATACGGCCGGATTTTGTCGTCAATGTCACTTCGCCTGCCGCACATACATCAGTGAACAATGCCGCCTTCGACCGGGGATTGCCGGTGCTGTGCGAGAAGCCGATTTCGTTCGACTATGCGGAATCGTTAGCCATTGTAGCAAGGGCGAAACGTGAGGGGATTCCGTTTATGATTGCGGAGAACTATCGGCATTTCCCTTACATCCGCAAGCTGAAGGCATTGCTGGATTCTGGTGTAATCGGAGAGCTCTCTGCGGTTGAGATTGCTTTCCGGCGATATCATCGGGTGAAGCGCGACTATGCGGTTTCGGTGCTTGACGATATCGGCGTTCATCATTTTGACCTGCTGCGTTATTTGACAGGGCGCGAAGGCATAGCTGTTCAATCAGGCATGTTCAATCCGTCCGGCGGCTGGCAGGAGGAGGGTGCCGTGCTTCAGACAATGGCGATTATCGAGCTGGAAGGAAGCATACCGGTCCATTATTCCGCGACAATTACGTCTAGAGGGCCAATGACCCCATGGTGCGGCGATTGGCGCATAGAAGGAACGACGGGCGCCTTGCTGTTGGAGGGAGGCGCCATTCATATTTATTCGGGCGATGCGTACAAGGCGATCACTGAATTCAATGATATGCCCCAGAGCGATGCACTGACCGAATTTCTAGCTTCACTCGCCGAGGGGAGAGAAGCGGAGACAAGTGCCAGTGACTATTTGCGGACACAAGCGATTGTTCATTATACGATTATGGCTGCCAAGAGCGGCATGAGAACGACAATAGAGCTTCCGGCGAAGGAGGGAATGCGCCATGCGGGAATATAATGTGAGGGGCGGATGCAATTCCTCTAACGCTGCGCTGATCTGGGAGGAGGCGGCGCCCGGCGTATGGCGGAGCTGCATTGGCAGTCCGGAGGGAGTTACACCGCTGACGCTGATCGGAGCCGAGCCGGACAAGGCGGCGCTTGAACGGTTGGAGCCCATATCACCGCCGTTACGTTGGAGCGATATTACCTTGGAGGAAGGCGGCAGGAACAACGACAAGCTGCTGGTGCTGCCGCTTGACGGGAAAGAAAAGCTGTACGGCACAGGTTTACAGATGCTGCGCTCCAATCAACGAGGCAGAACCCGTTATCTTCGCGTTAACAGCGACCCGAAGCAGGATACAGGCGAGACGCATGCTCCCGTCCCTTACTTTGTTAGCGATAAGGGCTATAGTGTACTGGTGGATACGTCCTCCATTGTGACGATGCATCTCGGCTCGACGCTTCGGGCAGCGGATACCGATGCGGTGTGGATACGGGACCGCAATCTTGATCCGGAATGGAAGGCGACGATTCCGTCCCCGCGCGTGGAGATCAAGCTGCCGCGTGAAGGCGCATTTGTTTACCTGTTCGGCGGACCGACATTGCGTGATACGGTGGCGCGCTACAATCTGTATTGCGGTGGCGGAGCACTGCCGCCCAAGTGGGGGCTTGGCTTCTGGCACCGCGTGCCTACGCTCTACAACGCTGAGGAGGCGCTGCGGGAGGCGCTGGAATATAGGGAGCGGGGCGTACCTTGCGACGTTATCGGGCTGGAACCGGGCTGGCATAGCCGCAGCTATCCTGTTACATGCGAATGGGACGGCGAGCGCTTCCCCGATCCGCAATTATTTGTGCGTCGGATGGGCGAGGCGGGTTTTCGCGTCAATTTGTGGGAGCATCCCTATGTATCGCCGAGCAGCGGCATGTATGCGAAGCTTCTTCCGCTGTCCGGCTCTCATACGGTATGGGGCGGTATTGTTCCCGACTATGCGCTGCCCGAAGCAAGGGAAGTGTATAAGGAGCAGCATCTGCGGGAACATGTTTCACTCGGAGTAGCCGGCTACAAGCTGGATGAATGCGATGGCAGCGAGCTTACGAATAATGCCTGGATGTTCCCGTCCCATGCCCGTTTCCCTTCCGGCCTTGATGGCGAAAGTATGCGTCAGCTCTATGGTCTGATGTTCCAGAAAATGACCTATGATCTTTATCGCGGCGAAAACCGGAGGACTTACGGGCTTGTTCGGGCGTCCGGCGCAGGGGCTTCGTCTATGCCCTATGTACTTTATTCCGACCTGTACGACCATAAGCAGTTCATCAGGGCTATTAGCAATGCCTCTTATTGCGGCCTGCTCTGGACACCAGAGGTCCGAAAGGCGCGCAATGCCGAGGACTGGGTGAGGCGAATGCAAACCGTATGTTTTTCTCCGCTTGCGATGCTGAACGCATGGGGGGATGGCACAAAGCCTTGGAGTTTCCCCGAAGTAGCAGAGGTTGTGCGTCATTACATCCAATTAAGGATGCGGTTGCTACCCTATCTTTACAGCGCATTTGCGGAATATCGGGAGAAAGGGCTCCCGCCAATTCGCGCCATGAGCTTCGAGCTTTCACCCGCCCAGCTTGCCGACATAGAGGCCCGCAGCGCAGCAGGGGAGCATGAAGCTTCTGTAGACACGCTGGACACGGTTGCAGGAGCGTACGGCAAACGTAAGGCGCTGGAATGGGACGATCAATATATGTATGGCAACGATATGGTTGTTGCTCCGCTTGTTGAAGGTGAGACGGAGCGGGATGTGCTATTGCCGGAGGGCGTATGGTACGGTCTGGAGTCCGGCATACGCCATATCGGCGGAGGAATTGTTCGCGTGGTTCCCGGTATCGAGCGTATTCCGGTATTTGTCAGGGAGGGTGCGGTTATCCCAATGATGCCGCCGCTGCCGCATGTGCCGGCGAATGGTGCGAAGACGGAGCTGCATCTGTTCCATTTTGGCGAAGTGCCGGGGATGTGCATGCTCTATGATGATGATGGCGAGACATTCGATTATGAGCATGGCGGCGATGGAAACTGGTGGCGCGCCTCTGTTGAACTCGATAAAACTGGAAAGCTGCGCGGCCGGTTGGAAGGTGAAGGAGAGCTGCCTCCGTCCTACAGCAGCGTGGTATGGCATCTGCGCCAAACGAGCTTGCTAGAACATACTGAGTAGTCTCAAATGAAAAGTCCTTCGTGGATCTATAAAGTGTACCCTATCAAGTAGACAATTTAAAAAAGTCTCTTGATAGGGTGCTTTTGTTTATTTATTCCATTTTTGGTATGCTAGATAATAGATTCCTGCCTGTTTATTTTGGAAAATATAATGAGAGGATTTGTTTTTCAAAAAATGAAAAAAACTTTAGCGGTCATTCTTTTCATTTGCATAAGCGCAATAGGGGTATATTTTTATTTCAATTCTAATCAAGAAAAAGAGCAAGCTATAAATATTCAAACACTATTCAGCAAGTGGGATAAAGGGGAAGTAAAGGATTCGGAGAAAGCGGATATCATGAACGCATTGGCCGAAAGTGTAAGTAAAAATCCGCAGATTACTATTAAAGAGATAGAAGCATTATCGAATTATATTTCTGTTTTTGAAGCAGATAATCTAAGAGTCATTCAATATATCGAAAATCCGGAATTTTACGGTTCCAGTGGACGTGAGAGCTATCATCTTGTGGTACATAACAATCAAACTAAAATGCTCGGCAGTAAGGGAAGCATGCGAATTGAAGAAATAATAAAAAGAGACGAGCATCTTTACTACGTGTATGCAACTGATTACAGAGTTTCCAATATTACAGGCATCCAGATTTTTAGTATTGAGCTAGATGGTCGTACATTGAATCGGCATTCTTTATTCAACAAAGAAGTACTTGCTGAAAAATTTGTTTATGATGATAAAAGTGAAATTTTATATTACGAAAATGGACACGTCTATTTTAAAGAAATAAGGGATAACGGGAATAATATTTTGATTTTTGCAGGAGATACTGACTTCATCATGCAATTGAGTGAGGATGGGTTTTATCTTGTAACACCAGTCTTTGAAAAGATAACGGAATAAAGTTAAAATATCATTATGTCAAAGAGTAGAGTGACTCGAGGGTTGATTGAAGATTGATATTCAACTAATCCTGACAGTCAGCTGCTCGAATAATTTAAGAGGGGTGTCCTTGATGACAACTAACAAGGAGATATCACCAGAACAGCGTGAAGTATTGCTCAAAGCATTGAAGGCCCGTTTTGAGAAAAACATGATCCGTCATGAAGGGATGGAATGGGCGAAAGTACAAGAAAAGCTGGAAGCTAGCCATGAAAAACTGTGGTCTCTCCATGAAATGGAAAGTACTGGCGGTGAGCCCGATGTTGTTGATTATGATAATGCGACGGGCGAATATATTTTTTATGATTGCTCAGCGGAAAGCCCTAAAGGGCGC
>NZ_JBOZWO010000019.1:0-111802 GCF_050864975.1 Paenibacillus sp. GXUN7292
TCGTTCCGTTATTGCAGTGGAAATCGCAATTTTGAGGCGGCAAAAGGACAGACGTTCCGTTATTGAGCAATAAATAGCACAGTTAGCCCGATTTAGTGCCGAATAGCGGAATGTGTGACCGTCAAATTAATAAAATAGCGTTTTTTATGCAAATAGCGGAACGTGTGACCAAGTGGTGAAGTATTCCTCTTCCATTTTCGGCACATTCTAAATGAGAATTAGCTTTTTATCGGCAGAATAACAGATACTGCGTAGGCTCCAGCAAGGACTCCTATAAAAAAGAGCAGGCATATGAGATCCATAACAGCAAAGCGAGTCTGATAGTAATAAGTGCGTGCCGAACCCATCTGGAACCGTTTGGCTTCCATTGCAATTGCTACGCGCTGTGCGCGCCGTATGCTTTGCGCCAGCAAGGGGACGGCATATTGCTGCAGCCGTTCATACCATCCTCGCACGCCGGGACTGAATTGTATGCCTCTTATTTCTAGCGCATTGCGCCTGGCTCCGATTTCTTCCCACAGCAGCGGCAGTATACGAATGGCTGCAATAAAGCTGTAAGCATATTTGGCTGGCATACGAAATTGCTGCATAAGGGCGTAGAATAGCAGCAGCGGTTTCGTGGTGAGCGCAAAGAGCATGCCAAGAGCCCCAAACGACAATGTTTTGAAGCCGATTAATAGTCCATGATGAAAGCTTTCATTGGATATTTTAATCAGCCCCCACGACCACCAAATCTCTGAGCCCTTGCCAAATAGTATCATAGTTGAAGCGGAGGACAGAAAGGTAAGTATAAATGGCGAAGTGAAAAGCAGCAGCTTTTTTCCGCTGTATCCGCTATATGCGAGCAACAGCACCATGTAAAACACCATTTGGTAGAAAGCGAAGTCAAACTGATTATTTATAAGTGCGATAAGCAGTAGACTCATAAATATAAGAAATTTTCCAGCAGGATTTATGCGGTACAGCCATGTTTCTTTAGCTGGTTGGAATAGCTTCATCAAGCGCAAGCTCTCCCTTCTTGCCTGAAATCTCATCTGTTGGAGGCTTTTTAACGGTTAGTTTGCCTTGCGCGATCTGCCATATTTCGGTTGCAAAATGATTCATAATGTACAGGTCATGTGTAATCATTATAATGATTGTCCCGTCTGTACGCAGCTGTTCGAGCAGCTCAAGGATAGCAAAGGTGCTGCGTGCATCCTGCCCAAATGTTGGTTCATCCAGCAGCAGGATGGAAGGCTTGTGGGACAGCGCTGCTGCAACGCTTAGACGCCGTTTCTGCCCAATCGACAACTGATAGGGGTGCCGATGCCGCTGCGCATCCAGCTGAAATAATTGCAGCAATTCCTTCGTTCTGTCCTCTATATTATTTGGCTCAAGCTGCTCTAATTTCAAGGCAAGTGATATTTCTTCATCGATCCGATTGGTAACAAACTGCATTTCCGGATTTTGAAATACAAAGGACAGCATCTTGAGCAAAGAGGAACGGGGTGTTTTCCGTCTTAAAAACCTATTTGTTCGGTCTCTGTGCTCAACAAGCTCGCCATATATGGTATAATAGCCTTTTGTTTCAATTAGCTGCATGAGGGAAAGCAAAAGCGTGCTTTTGCCTGCGCCGTTTTCGCCGCATATTGCGATCCATTCTCCAGTTAAGGCAGCCGCTTGCTCTACGAAAATGGAAGGCGGGATATCATTTGATTGATTGCCGGAATAGCCTTTCGTGTAAGAGGCACTAAAGTGAAGCAGTTCTAAACCGTCATTATTCGCTGGATTGGGTAATTTGGCAGGATGCTCGACAAGCAGCCTGCTGCGCGCCTTTACGATCCTTGCATAGTTGTCTGTCCTCATATAATCATGCCATACATCTGGATACCAGATGCCATGCTCAATGAACTGAGATTTATAGTTGTTAAATATAACGGAAGGGCTGTCATCTGCGATAATCGCTCCATTTCCATCAAATAACACGATCCGGTCTACCCAGTCGGCAATATAGGAAATTTGATGCTCCACTATGACCACGGTTTTTTGTTCTGCGTGCTTTTTTACTGTTTCCCATATTAACTCAGCACCTTCCGGGTCCAGCAGCGCTGATGGCTCGTCAAGAAACAAAGTATCGGGCTCAAGCAGCAGGATGGATGCCAAGGCCAGACGCTGCTTCATTCCTTGTGACAACAACTGAATTTCGGTATGCGGATGAGCCAGCTTCAATCCTACAGAATCGAGAGCAGCCAGTATTTTTTGATCCATCAATTCTCTTGGCACGTTAAGGTTTTCCAGAACAAAGCCAAGCTCTTCATCAACATAGGGCATGCAAAATTGCGTATCA
This sequence comes from Paenibacillus sp. GXUN7292, assembly GCF_050864975.1. Classification (NCBI taxonomy): domain Bacteria; kingdom Bacillati; phylum Bacillota; class Bacilli; order Caryophanales; family Paenibacillaceae; genus Paenibacillus; species Paenibacillus sp. GXUN7292. Next base: position 2,327 of record NZ_JBOZWO010000019.1, read on the forward strand.
GGGTCCTGAAAGACGAAGCCCCATGAGGCGGGCGGAGTAAAACGGTCGTACTTGAGCGGCAATTCAATAGAATTAGGAATTATACCGCTTAATACCTGCAGCAGCGTTGATTTTCCGCAGCCGCTTGGTCCTAGGAGCAGCACCTTTTGTCCCTTTGGAACAACAAAAGAGAGGTCCTTGAAAATCAAGGACTGCTCTCCTGGAAACTTTAGCGTTAAATTGCAAATTTCCGCTGCTAAAGATAACTTATGTTCTGACATAATATTTGTATGCTTCAATAACAGCACCTCAACATTCATCTTAGCGGCTTAAAGATTGATAGTCTTCCTCGGAAGCTGGACGAAGGGAAGAAGTGACGCCTGTTGCTTCAAGCGCGCGTACTAAGAAATAGGCGAATACCCCGGCGAATAAAAAGGCGCTGCTGACTCTAAGCCCATATTTTAAAATAAGCACCCAGGTTTCATAGTTAGCGTAGCCATAAACGAGGTCAATGAGAAAGGAAGCGGCAGCGGACATAATGCCCGCGATGCCGGCTACTGCCAAGCCTGCCTTTTTGTAACGGACGGCTGTAAATATTAGCTCGGCCGCCAAGCCTTGAAAGAAACCGTAAACGATCGTTTGCAATCCCCATTCTGAGCTTAGCAGCGCCGATATGCTTGCTGCAGCCAGACTGGCGATTAATGCAACGCCTGGCTTGCGAAGCAATAAATAAGCGAAAGGACCAGCCATAAACCACATGCCGTAAGTTAATTGTCCCGCTTGTGGGAATAATGGTTTTACGATGCCGTACACGCTATCCCATAGCTTGAAAATAACCCCAAAAACTAAAGCTACCATTACGGTAACGAGTATGTGCGAAAATTTGAGACTGCTGCTGCGTTGAGCTGAACTAGACATGAAAACACTCCTTCAATCATGCATGATAATAAAATTTTTACATAAAAAAACCGGCTGGCAGCGCAGACGGTAGAAGGGTCCCCAAAAACATGTTCTCTACGCTGGCATTATCCAGATCAGATTAACGGTCAGCTGCGCATACTAGCAGCAATCTCAGCCTGAATGACTCAAGCACCCGTGTCAATTATGTAATTAGCAATCATGTTACAATAGAACGGCTTGATTTGCAATACTAGATGCAGAGTGATTTTTTATGCTGCAGCAGGAATGGAGGTACAGATATGATTGAACTTAAACAGCTTATACAGATGATGGAGAAAAAAGATAAATTGGTCTTTTACGACTATTTGGAATCTTATCGGCCAATTGATTTGGCGGAGTGCGTTGAGCAGATGAGCCGGACACAGCAGCTTACTTTTATGGAGCGTATTCCCGTGCTGCTGGCAGCGGAAGTGCTGGAGCATGTAGAGCCGCTTCTGCAGTATCAAATATTGATTCATTTGCAAGAAAAAACGACAGCGCTTGTGCTTAATGAGATGTCAGGCGATGTTGTGGTCGATATGATGCTAGCCATACATCGCAATCAGGCTGCGCGAATGCTGAATTTGCTGCCCGATGATTATAGAGAAAAGCTGCAAATGCTGATGAGCTTCCCTGAGGAAACCGCCGGCAGTCTTGCAACGGTAGATTATATTGCAGCACGAAGCATGTGGACCGTGGAGCAGACGCTAAAGCATATTCGCAAGGTAGGGCGAGATGCAGAAATTACAGCGTATATTTATGTAATTGGCGCTAAGGGCGAGCTGCTGGGCGTAGCTTCGCTGAAAAGTATTATACTGGCTGAACCGCATGTTCAGCTATGGGAAATTATTGTCGAAGCGGTATCCGTGCCCGCTATGATGGAGCAGGAGGAAGCGGCTGATGTGCTGTCGCGCTATGACTGGGTAGCACTGCCTGTTGTTGATACGCAAAATCGTCTGATCGGCGTTATTACGGTTGACGATTTGATCGATGTTATGCAAGAGGAAGCTACGGAGGATATCCAGAAGCTCGGCGGCAGCCAGCCGCTTGAGAACAGTTATTTTAAAACGTCAGTTTTTCAGCTTTATAAAAAAAGAATAGTATGGTTATTGATATTGTTTGTTGCTGAAGCCTACACCGGCAATGTGCTTCGACATTACGAAGATACGCTGTCAGAGGTTATAACACTTGCCTTTTTTATACCACTTTTAATTGGAACAGGCGGCAATACAGGAACGCAAACGGTATCCACGCTGGTGCGTGCGCTTGCGATGGGCGAGGTTCGTTTTAGAGATTTGTACAAAGTAATTCGCAAGGAAATGGCTGCTGGTATTATGACAGGTATCTCCATAGCTATTATTGCCTATGCGAGAGCATGGATATTAGGCGTAGAGTATGATGTTGGACTCGTTGTGGGCATCACCGCATTAGCGATTGTGTTATGGGCTTCCTTGGTTGCGGCGGTATTGCCGCTAATATTGCATAAGCTTAAAGCTGACCCGGCCGTAGTTTCAGGCCCTTTCATAACAACACTGGTTGATGGTACAGGCTTGATTATTTATTTCACAGTAGCACGAATTGTTTTAAGTCTTTGATTTACTGACGAAGTTATATTGAACAAAGAAAAAAAGAGCTGCCAATCCAGCGTACAGGCCGGATTGCTCAGCTCTTATTGTTATAGAACCTATTCACTTTTTGGTTGCGGCTTCGGAGGACGAGGGCGTTTTTGCTTGAAGCGCGGGGCAACATAATTGCGTTTGCGGTCCCTGAAGAAAATCCAGCCGCCAATAAAGCCGGCGCCGGCAAAAAACATAATTACGCCGGAAATAAATAACCACCATTCAAAGCTGGGCGTAACAGCATCATTGCCAAAATCAGCGAAATAATGAAAAAGAGCATTTTTCACATTTAAAAAGCCAAGACAGGCTATGACACCAGGAATGACTAAAAATAAAATGGCAATAAAGCGAGCAACAATTAATCTCATACGGGGTGATTCTCCTTGTTTTTCGTTCATTTCAGCTCTACTTATCATACCTTTTTATTAGTTGCCTGTCTATTTTAGAAGTTGGCAGTGAAAACAATTGAAAAAACAGTTACAATAGAACTGCGCTAAAAATAGGATGTGAAAATATATCCGATTTTCGATTTTGAATGATCGAATAGGATGCCTTTATATAGCATAGTAGTAACAATGGAGGGGTTTTTATGACGATACAAGTTGATGTCGCTGTTTTAGGCGGAGGGCCTGGAGGATATACTGCTGCAATACGCGCTGCCCAGCTTGGTAAAAGCGTAGCTGTAATAGAGATGGACAAGCTTGGCGGAACCTGTCTGCACAAAGGCTGCATTCCGAGTAAATCACTGCTGCGCAGCGCTGAAGTATACAGAACGCTGTTAGAGGCGAATCAATATGGCATCACTGTGGATCAGCAAGCAGTCTCGCTGCAGTTCGATTTAGTCCAGCAGCGCAAAGAGCAAACGGTAACGCAGTTACATAACGGTCTTCGCAGCCTGATGAAAAAAAATGGCATCCAGATTATTGAAGGCAAGGGACGTATTATCGGGCCGTCGATTTTCTCGCCTCGCAGCGGCTCTGTCGCGGTTGAATTTGCTGATGGCGAAATGGATTCAGTCGTATCCACCAATCTGATTATCGCCACTGGCTCCCGTCCACGCGTACTGCCGGGACTTGAGCCTGATGGTGAGCATATACTAACAAGCGATGATGCGCTTGTCATGGACAAGCTTCCTGCTTCTATGCTGATAGTAGGTGGGGGCGTTATTGGCGTGGAGTGGGCTTCCTTGCTTCAGGATTTTGGCGTGCAGATAACGATTGCGGAAGCGGGAGCGAGACTGCTGCCTGGCGAGGATCAGGACGTTTCCAGCGAGCTTGCCAAGCAGCTCGCCAAAAGAGGCGTGCGAGTGCTGACCAATATTTCGCTTACAGCAGACAGCTATCACGTACAAGAGGATGGAATTGAAATAGCCGGAGATACCCCGGAAGGGAAAGTGACACTCAGCGCCTCCAAGCTGCTGCTTTCTGTGGGCCGTGTACCTAATTTGGAAGCAATAGGCCTGGAAAATACGGATATTAAATATAGTTCGTCTGGAATTGAAGTCAATCGCTTCGGCCAAACTAGCGAGCCGCATATATATGCAATCGGCGACGTGATTGGCGGTGTGCAGCTGGCACATGCAGCAGCCAAAGAAGGCGTCGTTGCGGCGGAGCATCTGAGTGAACGGCAGCCTGTTCTCGTAGAAGCAAGGCAAATTCCGCGCTGCATCTATTCCGCTCCAGAGGTTGCCTCCTTCGGATTGACTGAAAGCGAGGCGCGCGAGCAAGGCTATGAAGTGAAAATTGGCAAAATTCCGTTTCAAGCAATTGGCAAAGCGATCGTTTTGGGCGAGACGAACGGATTTGTAAAGGTGGTGGCGGATAAGTCCACTAACGATATTATTGGCGTTCATATTATAGGTCCGCATGCGACTGAATTAATCGGCGAGGCAGCTTTGGCAGGCTGGCTGAACGCATCGCCCTGGGAGATCGGCCAGCTCGTTCATGCTCATCCTTCTTTATCCGAAGCTATAGGCGAAGCGATGCTTGCAGTTGATGGACAATCGATATCTTACTAAAATATATATGACAGTTGTCAGGTTGTTCTTTCTTGGCTGGAGCAGTTATAATATAAGATGTGGTCTTAGTACCAGGTTATAGTATCTTATTAGCATTGTGAAAGTAATCTTAATTAGACAAGGAGGCACCCTTGATGACTCAATTATATGCGACTGGACAACAGGCTAAACATATTGAATTAGGCTTGAGCGATGAGCAAGCTGTAGAAATGTATAAAATAATGATAACGGCGCGCCGGTTTGACGAGCGAGTGCTGCTGCTTCAACGTGCAGGAAAAGTTAATTTTCATGTATCAGGCATTGGGCAGGAGGTAGCGCAGGTTGCCGCTGCGTTTGCGCTGGATAAGGAGCAGGATTACTTCCTGCCGTATTATCGCGATTATGGCTTCGTCATTTCGGTAGGGATGACGCTTCGCGAGCTGTTTTTATCGGTATATGCCAAAGAGGAAGATCCAAATAGCGGCGGCCGTCAGATGCCAGGGCATTTCGGACATAAAAAGCTGCGTATCGTAACCGGATCAAGCCCTGTTACGACACAGGTGCCTCATGCTGTGGGCATCGCATTAGCGGCGAAGATGAAGAAAAAGCCGCTAGTCAGCTTTGTTACGTTCGGCGAGGGATCCAGCAATCAGGGCGATTTTCATGAGGGCTGCAATTTTGCCGGTGTGCAGAAGCTTCCTGTTATTATAATGTGTGAAAACAACCAATATGCGATTTCGGTACCGGTCCGCAAGCAGCTTGCTGCTAATGTTGCTGATCGGGCTATTGGCTACGGGTTTCCGGGCTTTCAGGTTGACGGCAATGATGCGCTTGAGGTTTTCCGGGTCGTAAAGGAAGCGAGAAGCCGTGCGATAGCGGGAGAAGGACCTACCTTGATTGAAGCGATGATGTACCGTCTATCGCCGCATTCTACCTCAGACAATGACTTGGCCTATAGAACGAAGGAAGAAGTTGAGGAATACCGAGCGAAAGACGGAATTCCAAAATACAAACAATATTTAATAGATTGCGGCTTATGGAATGAAGAGCTGGACGAAGCTTTACAGAAAGAAATTCGGATGCAGCTTGATGAGGCCAACGAATATGCGGAGAAGGCGCCATTCCCAACACCTGAATCTTCTCTTTTGCATGTATATGCTGACGACTCTGAACAAGGAGGCCGACAATAATGGCTAATATGCACTATATAGATGCGATTCGTCTCGCGATGAAGGAAGAAATGGAAAAGGACGAGAATGTATTCGTGCTTGGCGAAGACGTTGGCGTCAAGGGCGGCGTATTCACGACGACGCAAGGCCTGCAGGCGCAATTTGGGGAAGAACGCGTACTGGACACGCCGCTTTCTGAATCTGCAATCGCAGGTGTAGCGATAGGCGCTGCTATGTACGGCATGAAGCCGATTGCCGAAATGCAGTACTCGGACTTTATGTTCCCTGCCGCTAATCAAATTATTAGCGAGGCTGCCAAAATCCGTTACCGCTCTAATAATGATTGGACCTGTCCGGTAGTTATACGCGCTCCAATCGGAGGCGGAGTATTTGGCGGGTTGTATCATTCCCAGTGCCCGGAGTCGGTTTTCTTTGGCACGCCGGGACTCAAAATAGTCGCTCCGTATACGCCATATGATGCAAAAGGGCTCTTGAAGGCTGCGGTAAGAGATCCAGATCCTGTGCTTTATTTTGAAAATAAAAAATGCTACAAGCTTGTCAAAGGAGAGGTGCCAGAATCGGATTATACGGTTCCGATCGGCGAAGCGAATTTGCTGCGCGAGGGCGACGATATAACAGTTATTGGTTACAGCTTGCCTTTGATGTTTATCGAGCAAGCTGCTGCTGAGCTGGCAGAAGAGGGCATTGAAGCTCATATATTGGATTTGCGTACGCTGCAGCCTCTTGACAAGGATGCGATCGTGCAGGCTGTTCGCAAAACCGGAAAAGTACTTATTGTGCACGAGGATAATAAGACCGGCGGCGTTGGAGCGGAGGTAGCCGCTATTATTGCAGAGGAGCTCCTGTATGAGCTGGACGCGCCAATTATGCGGCTTTGCGGTCCTGATGTGCCGGCAATGCCAATTAATCCACCGGGTGAAAAGTTCTTTATGCTGAATAAAGATAAAGTGAAAGAATCTATGAGACAATTGGCCTTATACTAATTACGGTTAAGATATTGGCAGTTGGGAGATGTTGAAATGAAAAAAATAGTCGAAATCGTAGTGCCTCAGCTGGCTGAATCGCTTGTATCAGCTACGATTGACAGATGGTTGAAGCAGCCGGGTGATTCGGTGGAAAAATATGAGCCGATTTGCGAGCTTCTAACGGATAAAGTTACGGCAGAGCTGCCCGCTACTTATTCAGGCACGCTCAAAAAAATATTGATCGGCAATGGCGAGACAGTTCCTGTTGGTACGTCAATAGCATTGCTCGAGACAGATGAGGAAATTATCGGGGACAATGTTGTGCCTGGTGAATCTGAAGCGCCAATCAATCCTTCCGTCGAAAAAGGCAGCCAAGCTGCGACAGATGCTGCTGCACCTATGCGTAATCGTTTCTCGCCAGCTGTTCAACAGCTTGCAGCTGAGCATGGTGTTGACTTGACCAAACTGTCGGGGACTGGCCTGGGAGGCCGTATTACACGCAAGGATGTACTCGCCTACGTGGAGTCCGGCGCGCATCTGAAGGCGGAGACGCTGCTTGTTGAGAAGCCTGTTGCCGAGGTGAGATCGACCGGCATTCATCTGTCTGAAACGCCGCGTCTTCCTAAAATCGAGGTTGAAAAGTCAAGCGTTCCAGGGCACGGCGAATCATTTATCGACGTTACCCCAATCCGAAGCGCTATCGCCCGTAATATGGTGCATAGCTCCACGCAAATACCGCATGGCTGGACAATGATAGAAGTTGACGTTACCAATCTGGTGCTGCTGCGCAATAAGCTTAAGGATGAATTCAGAAAGCGTGAAGGGGTGAATTTAACCTACCTTGCGTTTTTGATGAAGGCCGTTGTCAATGCCATTAAGGATTATCCAATCATGAATTCCAGCTGGGCAGAGGATAAAATTATCGTTAAGCGGGACATTAACATATCGTTGGCTGTCGGGACGGAGGATTCTGTGCTTACGCCGGTTATTAAAAATGCGGATCAAAAAAATGTGGCCGGACTGGCAAGGGAAATCGAAGAGCTGGCGCGCAAAACGAGAGAAGGCAAACTCAAGCTGGACGATATGCAAGGCGGCACCTTTACGGTTAACAATACAGGCTCGTTCGGTTCGATTTTATCTTACCCGATTATTAACTATCCGCAAGCTGCTATTTTAACCTTTGAATCAATCGTTAAGCGTCCTGTCGTCATTAACGATATGATAGCAGTGCGCTATATGGCGAATTTATGCTTGTCGCTCGATCATCGTATTTTGGATGGCGTAATTTGCGGCAGATTTTTACAGCGCGTGAAGGATAATTTGGAGAGCTATAATTTAGAGAGCACACTGTATTAAGAAAAGGGGAACCGTCATGAGTGAGGCTATACATTTGCCAAGCAGAAGATTGGATGCCCGCTATATGGGTTTGACTGACTATGCTGCGGCATGGGAGCTGCAAAAAGCATACGTCAAGCAAATTGACAAGGAGGAGCGAGCAGAAACGCTGCTCCTTCTTCAGCATCCGCCAACCTATACGATAGGTTCAGACCGCCATCCGGAGCATTTGCTGCTTGAGGCTGCACAGCTAGAGGAAAAAGGAATCTCCGTGTTTGAAATTGACCGAGGTGGAGATATTACGTATCATGGACCGGGCCAGCTTGTGGGCTATCCCTTGCTGTACCTGGACGCCGTTGGCCTTGATCTGCACGGTTATTTGCGAACGATAGAAGCCGTAATTATAGACTGGCTTGCCGAGTATGGTATAGAAGCGTCCAGAAAGCCGGAGTATACCGGCGTTTGGGTTGGGGATGAGAAGATCGCTGCTATTGGGGTGAAATTCAATAAGGCTCGTACGCGCAGAGGCTTTATTACGAGCCATGGATTTGCACTCAATATTAAATCGGGTATTGCTGATGAAGGCTTTAGCGGTATTGTACCTTGCGGCATTCAGCAATACGGTGTAACATCCTTCAATGATTTAACAGGCATGTCGCTAACCGTTGAACAAGCAGCAGCGCAAATACTGCCTTATTTTTGCAGCAGGTTTAATAGCGAGCTAATGCTATCCGAGTATGAAAGAGCCAACTCCCGCTAGCAGAGTAGTGACAAGCAAAGCTGCAGCGACGATAATAGCAACGATTTTAATAATTTTTTGTTGACGCATTGTATTTTGACTCCTTTCCAGAATGCTGACATTTCGTATAATAATACTATTGTAAACGATCGTAACGAATGGAGGAACCCGTAATGATTGAAAAAAAACGATTAATTGATGAATTTATGGAGTTAGTCCAAGTGGATAGCGAAACAGGCTATGAGGCTGAAATCAGCAAAGTGCTAAAGGACAAGTTCAGTGAGCTTGGATTAAGTATAACTGAGGATGATGCTGCTAGCAAAACAGGTCATCAGGCTAACAATTTATTTATTACGCTGGAAGCTAGCGTGCCTGCTGCACAGGCACCTGTACTGCTTTTTACATGCCATATGGATACTGTTACGCCAGGCAAGGGCATCAAGCCTCAACTTGACGAGGATGGCTATATTCGCAGCGACGGCACCACTATTCTTGGCAGTGATGATAAAGCAGGCATTGCCGCTATGCTGGAAGCCATTCGCGTAGTGAAAGAAAATAATATTGCCCATGGGAAAATTCAGTTTGTCATTACAGTCGGCGAGGAATCCGGCCTGCTGGGAGCTAGAGCGATGGATGCGTCGCTTCTGGAAGCAAAGCTTGGCTTTGCACTGGATTCCAACGGGAGTATTGGGGATATTGCAGTTGCAGCCCCTACTCAAGCGCGCGTTACGATTCATATTTATGGAAAATCTGCTCATGCAGGCGTGAATCCTGAGGATGGCATCAGCGCTATTCAAGTGGCAGCCAAAGCCATATCACGTATGCCGCTCGGTAGAATAGATGCAGAGACAACGGCGAATATCGGACGTTTTGAAGGCGGAGGAGCAACCAATATTGTTTGCGATTATGTCAAACTGGATGCTGAAGCAAGAAGCATCGTGCAGCACAAGCTTGATGAGCAGGTTAATAAAATGCGCGCTGCTGTAGAAAGCACTGCAAAGGAATTTGGCGCTCGCGGTGAAGTGGAGAGTGAAGTGATATATCCAGCTTATCGATATACCGATGGCGATGAAGTTGTTGAGCTGGCCAAAAAGGCGATTGTCGCCATTGGACAAACGCCTCGATTATTCCACTCTGGCGGCGGAAGCGATGCTAATGTGTTTAATGGTTACGGCATCCCAACTGTCAATCTGGCTGTTGGCTACGAGCATATTCATACAACCAAGGAACAAATTAAAGCAGATGATTTAGTGAAAACAACGGAGCTTGTCGTTGAAATTATCCGTCAGGCTGCATTGTAACGTTGTAACTTATCTTTGTGTGCTATGAAGAAAAGGGCTTGGGACTGAGGCATTACACAGCTGTGCAAGCGGCGCTCTACCAAATTGCTGCGTAAGCTTGCGCAGCTGATGTCTCACTTCCCAAGCCTTTCCTACTATTCGCAGCTGATCAGCTATCAGATATACCTTCATTATTGAATTCCCCCTTGAGTTACTATGCTTGTCTCATATGTATGCATCAGCTGGACAAGTTAGAAGCGAGAGAGCGGCTATCGTATAGGAGTGAATCAAATATGAGCGACAATCAAAATAAAGAACTTTTATCAGGCGATTGGACAGAAAAAACGGTTACCTCAAAGCCTATTTTTGCCGGTAAGGTAATTTCACTGCAAGTAGATACCGTAGCGCTGCCGAACGGCAAGGAAGCCGCGAGAGAAATTGTCAGGCATCCGGGAGCAGCAGCAGTCATAGCGCTGGTTGACGGCAAGCTGCTGGTCGTGGAGCAATATCGCAAGCCGCTTGAAAGATTCCAAATTGAAATACCTGCGGGCAAGCTTGATCCGAATGAGGATCCGATGACTGCGGCGGCCAGAGAGCTGGAGGAAGAGACTGGCTATCGTGCAGAAAATCTAGTTCTATACAATGCTTTTGCTACGTCGCCTGGCTTTGCAGACGAGGTTATTTACATCTATTTCACTGATCAAGCTGTTCCCGGCGAGCAAAGGCTCGATGAGGATGAATTTTTGCATGTATCTGCTATCACGATGGAGCAAGCGGACGCTTATATTGCAGAAGGGCGCATATGCGATGCCAAGACGCTGATCGCCGTGCTTGCTTGGAAGCTCTATGCGGCTACAGGAAAGCTGTTATCATAAATTCTAGTATTTCGTCATAGTGAGATGAGGCCTTTCATAGACTAAGGGTACAGCCTTATGAAAGAAATGGAGGGCCGCTTCTGATGAAAACTAAAATGAATTTATATGTATTTGCAGGTGTGCTGATTATAGCTGGGGCGGTATTTGGCCTTTTGCTGGCAAGCGCTCTTACCCATGACCAGCAGCAGGTGCTGGAGCAGGATGTGCAGCAGTATTTGAACTTTATGCAGGCAAGCCCGGAAATGGCAGGCAAGCTGAGCGTTTGGTCTTACTTTTCAACGCATATTAAGTGGCTGCTGCTGCTTTGGCTGCTTGGTGTAACGGTTATAGGGCTGCCTGGCGTTCTTATTCTAATTTTTGTAAAGGGTTCAATTCTAGGTTTTTCAATGGGCACTTTTATCGCCCAGTTTGGCTGGAAAGGGATTGTTTTTTCGGCGGCAGCCTTTGGACCGCAAAATATAATTATTATACCGGCGATGGTCATTATGACTGCAGGGGCAATGAGCTATGCTATTCAATTTGTACAGCTGAGAGTTTTGAAGCAGCAAATAAAGGAGTCTCCTAAATTAATAGAATTCACTACAGTTTCTGTAGTGATGCTCGTTATGTTTTTGGCAGCCGCTTTACTTGAAGCGTACTTATCTCCGCCTCTGATTAACTGGGCTTCTACTATTCTTGTTTCCTCCACTTAAGTAAACAGCTATCAAAACGTTTGACTTGGCTGCTGATTAGACTTTATAATAATAGGAAACGTTTTCGCTGTTGTAGGAGGGGAACTATGGAAGCCCGCATTGAAAAAATTAAACAACAATTACAGTCGCAGGGCTATAAGCTTACTCCACAGCGAGAAGCAACTTTGCGTGTACTGCTGGAGAATGAAGAGGATCATCTTAGCGCTGAAGATGTTTTTATGCTAGTAAAGGATAAAGCGCCGGAAATTGGACTGGCTACTGTATACCGCACATTGGAGCTCCTTAGCGAGATGCATGTGGTAGAAAAACTTAATTTTGGCGATGGCGTAGCTAGATATGATCTGCGCAACGATAGCAGCAAGCATCATCATCATCATTTAATATGCGTGCAATGCGGCTCGATGGATGAGATCAAAGAGGACTGGCTGCTGCCGCTCGAAGAGAAGCTGGCGCTAGAATATGGTTTTAACGTCATCGATCACCGGCTTGATTTCCAAGGCGTTTGCAAAAGATGCCGCGAGAAAGAAGATTCGGAACAATAATAAACGGCTTTGCTCCAGTGATTGCTGGCCAGCAAAGCTTTTTTAATTTCTCTAGCAAATAACTGAAAATCATTATCTGATAAATATGCTCAGCTTCAGGCATAAGCAAGCGCTCTTTCTCATAAGGTGTACAAAAAGATTGCTGGACAATCTGTTGCGTGCGGAAAGGGGCTGGACATGATCGTTTTTTCATTTCGGCAATGGCTTAATCGAGTGCTGTTTATCGTATTATTTGTTATTCTATTAATAGTAGCTGTTGGAGGCTACCGCTGGCTGATTGGGGTCGTCTCCCCGATACATCCCCATAAAGAGCCCCGCGGAGCGGCAGTTAAAGTATTTGTAACGGATCCTGCCTCGCCTGAAGGCAATAAAACGTTGGATCGGCTGCGTTGGTTTTACTGGTATGGCGAATAAGCCGAAGAAGCGCTGCGGCAAAATAGTGCGGAGAGGAAATAAGTATGGAACTGGAATGCGAACAGTATATGAACTATTTAAAGAAGGATCGCCGGCTATCCGATAATTCTTTGGCTTCGTACAAGCGCGATCTTTCTTTTTTGCAGAAATATATGAAAGGGCTCGAGCTGGCTTCTTGGAGCGACGTGCAGAAATATCATATTTCAAAATATGTGCATGCACTTAAGGAGGAAGGACGCAAGCCTGCAACTATAGCAAGAAAAATTGTAACGCTGCGCGCCTTTTTTCAATATTTGACAACCAGTCAGATCATTCCAAAAAATCCTGCTGATCAGATTGAGTCACCGAAAAGTGAGAGACGCTCGCCCGTTATTATGAGCCAGAAGCAGATAGGTGCTTTGCTGGATGCTCCGGGCATATTGAATGCTGTAGGAAAACGGGATAAAGCGATGCTGGAGCTGCTCTATGCAACTGGCATTCGAGTAACTGAGCTGATCAGCTTGAATATTGAGCATGTTCATGTTGAGCTGGGCTATATTCAATGTACAAGCAGTTCTTATAAAGAGCGTATCGTGCCGATCGGCCAAGCCGCCAAACAGGCGCTTGCCAGCTATTTGGAGGAAGGCAGGGAAGAGCTGGTCACCTCAAGAACAGACAGCTCAGCGTTATTTTTGAATCATTTGGGAACTAGATTGACGAGGCAGGGCTTTTGGAAAATATTAAAAAAGCATGCAGGAGAAGCGGGGATTGACGAGGAAATAACTCCGCAGATGCTGCGCCATTCTGTAGCTGCGCATTTGCTGGAGAACGGAGCAGATATACGAACCGTGCAGGAAATGCTCGGACATGTTGAAATTGCAACAACTTTGAAGTATATTCAAAGTGCTTCGCCTCGGCTTATGGATGCGTACCAGCAAGCACATCCGAGAGCATGATTGGCGGCATTATTTTAGGAATACGGAGGATTACAATGAACAATTTGACGATTACTCATATTAAAGAAGCAGCGCAATACATACTGGACAAGGCTGACAGCAAACCGGAGATCGGGCTTATTATGGGCTCGGGCCTGGGCGTGCTTGGTGACTATATCGAACAAGCAATAACGATAAATTATAAAGATATCCCTCATTTTCCTGTCTCAACCGTAGAAGGCCATGCAGGCGAGCTTGTTATCGGCACATTATCGGGCAAGACGGTTGTATTGATGAGAGGCAGATTCCATATGTATGAGGGCTATGAGCCCGCTCTGACGGCTTTTCCTGTTCGTGTAATGAAAGAGCTTGGCGTACAGAAGCTTGTTGTTACGAATGCAGCTGGAGGTATTAACACAGCATTCGCTTCAGGCAATTTGATGTTGATCGCTGACCATATTAATATGACTGGAAAAAATCCGCTGATTGGTCCAAACAATGATGAGCTCGGTCCTCGTTTTCCGGATATGTCGGAAGCATACAGCAAGCGTCTTCGCAAAATTGCGCATGAAATCGCACAGGAGCAGCAACTGGCCTTGCAGGAAGGCGTGTATGCCGGGCTGCTTGGGCCGAGCTATGAAACACCTGCAGAAATTAGAATGCTTAGAACACTCGGAGCAGATGCTGTCGGAATGTCGACTGTTGCCGAAGTTATTGCAGCAAGGCACTGTGGTATAGAAGTTGTTGGTATTTCTTGCATTAGCAACATGGCTGCCGGGATTTTAGATCAGCCTTTGTCACATATTGAGGTTATGGAGACGACTGAGCGTGTAAAATCGCAATTTTTAGCCTTAGTTTCTACCTTAATCGCTAAAATTTAGACAAAACTGTAACACAATTGTAATATGTTGCTCGACGTAAACTGACAGTATTTGAATGCTTGTTCGTCGTATAATGTCCATGATCATCAAAGAAAGATGGAGTGTTGTTAGAAATGGACAAGCAATTTTTACTACAGCTAGAGCTTTTACGACATGAAATGGTTGAAACTGCGATGCAAGAGCAGAATTTATTACATCATGATGTTATACAGCTTAGCCAATCGCTTGATGAAATGATTAATATTGTTCAATCACATCAACGAGAATTAGTCAAAGTTATTCATTGAATAGTATCAATTGCGAAATCAATTGTTGAGCATAGCAGATGCAGCCATGTAACAACAAGAAACGCCTGCAAAAGTATTTATACTTTTGCGGGCGTTTCTATTTCCCCCGCCCAAATGAGCCTTCGAATGGAATAATTTTCATAGTTGATGTCAACAATGAGAACGATAGTGTAATTAATAAGGAGGAGCTACTCAATATGAAGTTAAAATCTATGAAGCTATTTACACTTTTTATTGCATGCTTGCTGCTTGTGCCAAGCGGCGCTTTTGCGATGGAGGAAAGTGCGGAGCAGGCAGCTGAGCAGCAATCGGCAACACCTGATCTGGCCCCTTCAGCAATGTCGGCAATTTTGATGGATGCGGAGAGCGGTACGATCATTTACGATAAAAATAGTAATGAGAAGCTGCCGCCGGCGAGCATTACGAAGGTTATGACGCTTTTGCTCATTATGGAGTCATTGCAGGATGGCAAAATTAAAATGACTGATAAAGTGCGCACTAGTGAGAGAGCTGCCTCCATGGGCGGATCGCAAATATTTTTAGAGCAAGGCGAGGAAATGACGGTTGAGGAGATGCTGAAGGGTATCGCTCTTGCATCCGGAAATGACGCGTCTGTAGCAATGGCGGAGAAGCTGGCTGGCACCGAGCAGCAATTCGTCGACATGATGAATAAAAGAGCTAAAGAATTAGGCATGAATAATACCCATTTTGTTAATGCAAGCGGTTTGCCGGCAAACAATCATTATTCAACTGCGCTTGATATAGCGATCATGTCGCGAGAGCTGCTGAAGCATCCTGAAGTGCTCGCATATACAGGGCTGTATCAGGATTATTTGCGCAAAACCTCGGAAAAGCCTTTTTGGCTTGTCAACACTAATAAGCTTGTAAGGTTTTACAGCGGCGCTGATGGCTTGAAAACGGGCTACACAAGCGAGGCGAAATATTGTCTCACTGCAACTGCCAAACGCGACAACTTGCGCGTGATTGCCGTCGTAATGGGAGAGCCGACGACCAAGCAAAGAAATGCTGAAGTATCGCAAATGCTTGACTATACGTTCTCTCAATATATGAATCACACATTGGTTAATAAGGGCTATACGATCGGCCAGCTTGCCGTGGAGAAGGGCAAGGAGTCGCAGCTGACGCTTACGGCTGACAAGCCGCTCACCATGTTGCTTAAAAAGGGAACGCCTGTTGAAAATATTCGTCAGGAGCTGCATTGGAATGAGCCGTTGAAGGCGCCTATTAAGCAAGGAGAACAGCTTGGAAAGCTGAAGGTTTATCAAAATGAACAGCTGGTGAAGGAGTTTGACATCACTGCGCCACAGTCTATTTCAAAGGCGAATTGGTGGCATTTGCTGAAGCGTTCTGTATCCGGACTGTTTACGTAGCATAAATGAAGTCGAATTTATTAGCGGATAATGTCAGCTTGTAGATGTTTGCTTCTAGTTTTGTCGCCATGCAGGAATCATAGAGCGCTATGGAGAAATGCTAGTCAATCGCGCAATATAATAACCTGAAGGAGATGAACAGCTTAATGAGCCTACAAGCAGAACTGGAACAGTATCGCAATGTGCTGATCGTGCGATTGAAAGGCGAGATGGATCATCATACCGCCGATGCTGTTCGCTATAAGATGGAGGAAGCATTGCTGCGCGGAAGCGTAGAGCATATCATCTTAAGCCTCAAAGATTTGCAGTTTATGGACAGCTCCGGCATTGGCGTTATTCTTGGCAGATACAAGCAAGTAAGAGGCAAGGGCGGCAAGATGGTTGTCTGTGATGTTAATCCGAATGTTCATCGGCTGTTCGAGCTTTCCGGATTGTTTAAAATTTTGACAGTGCATGACAACGAACGAAATGCAATTTCAAGCCTGGAGGTGGTGTCATGAAAGGCAGAAATGAAATGACTTTCACATTCAGCGCTCTATCGCAAAATGAAGCTCTGGCCCGTATAACCGTTGCTGCCTTTGTATCACAGCTTGATCCGACGATGGATGAGCTGAATGATCTTAAAACGGCAGTTTCTGAGGCGGTAACCAATGCGATTATTCATGGCTATGAAAGCGATCCGACCAAGTTTGTCAGGCTGGAGGCTGTCATTGAAAATGATGTTGTAACGATAGTTGTATCCGATGATGGAATTGGCATTGAGGATTTGGAGCTGGCAAAGCAGCCTCTATATACGTCGAAGCCTGATTTGGAGCGCTCAGGCATGGGCTTTACGATTATGGAAAACTTCATGGACAACTGTGAAATTGTTAGCAAACCAAATGGCGGTACGACGATTTCAATGATGAAAAGAATTGAATCAAAAAAAGCGCTTTACAACTAGTGCATAGGGGTTGAACCTCATGAATGTCGATGTAAAACAATCCTCTCAGCCGTATTTGGATGATTCTGAGGTGAAGCGGCTGATTGCCCTGAGTCAGGCTGGCGATTCAGTAGCCCGGGACACGTTGGTTCAGTGCAATATCCGACTCGTATGGTCTGTTGTTCAGCGATTTATTAACCGCGGCTATGAGCCCGAGGATTTGTTCCAAATAGGCTGTATTGGACTGCTGAAGTCTGTTGACAAGTTTGATTTGTCCTATGACGTCAAATTTTCCACTTATGCAGTGCCTATGATTATTGGGGAAATCCAGCGGTTTTTAAGAGACGACGGCACGCTGAAGGTTAGCCGATCATTGAAGGAGACAGCCAATAAGGTTCGAAAGATGAAGGATGAGCTTTCCAAAACCTTAGGCCGCCTTCCAACGATCAACGAGGTTGCGGAAGCGCTTGAGCTGACGCCGGAGGAAGTCGTATTTGCACAAGAGGCTAACAAGCCTCCTACTTCCATTCACGAAACGGTATTTGAGAATGATGGCGATCCAATTACACTGATGGATCAAATCGCTGATGATTCCCAGGAACGCTGGTTTGACAAATTAGCTCTCAACGAAGCGATTGAAGGACTAGGCGAGCGGGAGAGGCTAATCGTTTATTTAAGATACTTCAGAGACAAAACTCAGTCAGAGGTTGCTAGCAGGCTTGGCATTTCGCAGGTGCAGGTGTCGAGGCTGGAGAAAAAAATATTGCAGTCAATCAAAGACCAAATTGCTCTTTAGAGCGATTTGGTCTTTTTCAATATGTAGGAAAGTATAAGTTTTCACTTTATACATGTTCCTATATTTCATCGGTAAACGCGCCTGTCTAAAGGACGGCGGAGCCGTTTATCCTTGATAGCTGGATTGAATTGGCTGATTAGAGAAATGCTTCAATTCTCATACTAAAGATTACATAAAAGATTGCAAGGCTTGGAAAGGATATCGTTAAGATGAATTCAAATCCAACACCTACTCTTTATTTGAGATTAAAACGGAAAATGTACATCAAGCCTGAGGAAACCGTTACACTCGGTCAAATCGCGAGGCTCGTTACAGATAACAAGGCGCTTGAGCAAAGGCTGATGGATGCTGAATTATATAAGCACAGGCAGGAGGACGGCAATCGCGTAGTCGTTGATTTGCTGCAAATTGTTCAAGCTATTCGTCAAATCGAGCCGCTGCTGTCTATTGAGTCATACGGAGACCCGCAGGTGCTACTGATGGTAGCCGAGAAACGTGCCCAGCCGCGAGTGGCCGTGCTGCTAGTCAGCTGGGTGCTGCTGTTCTTTGGCTCAGGGCTGGCGATTATGAATTTTCATACAGATGTTGGGATGAAGGATGCGCAAATACGAATCGTAGAGCTGATTACTGGACAAAAAAGCGAGCGTCCGCTTTGGTTTCAAATTCCGTATTCGATAGGCATAGGAGCGGGAATGGTCTTATTTTTTAATCACTTGTTCCGCAAACGATTTAATGAAGAGCCTAATCCGCTGGAGGTCGAGCTGTTTATGTATCAGGAAAATATGAACGATTATGTTATCGCTGATGAGATGCGCAAAAAGTCGAGCCATGCGGAGCAGGAGGATTGAAATGGCGGGCTGGCTGACAGATGTTGGGCTTAAAGTATTTACCATCATGCTCGGAATATCCGGCGGCATAGCAGTAGGCAGCGGACTGGTCGCTCTTTTAATCGTATTTGATATGATTCCTCGCCTGGCTCAGCTTTCCAACGCTTTTCGCATGTCTATCTGGTTTGAGACAGCCATTATTAGCGGCACCCTGTATTGGACACTGGCGGATTTTCTTAACTTTAAAATGGGGCTGCCATCCCGGATGCTGCAGGCCGGCGCAGGGTTTCTCGATGGCATTTTTGTAGGGATGCTGGCCGCCGCGCTCACTGAGGTCATGAATGTGATTCCGATTTTTGCAAAGCGCCTGCGGTTGTCGCGCTATATTATCGCGCTTGTGATGGCGATGGTGCTGGGCAAAATAACCGGCTCCTTATTTGACTGGCTAGTTTATCAGCAATAAAAACAGAAATTAGGAAGGGGCCCATACCAATGACTAATGAAAAGAATAACAATAAGGAACAAGGCCAAAATGCAGATAATCAAAGCAGCGGCAAACAAATGATTCAGATCCTCAGAAATGGTGATACACTGCCTCCCAAGCCGGTAATTGCAAGCAAGCAAAAACGGGAAAACACCTTACAAAAAGAGAAGCAAAGCAGCAAAAAAACGGATCAAAACGACCAGGTGAAGCCCGATAAAAAAAGTAAAAATGACAGCAGTATAAATAAAGACGACAAAAACGGCAAAAACGATGAAATATCAACCAGTCTTGATCAAATCAAAACAAGATTGAAGGATGAGGTTGGCTACGAAATAAGCTTTGATATCGTCGTGCGGGAAATGACGATCGGAGATAAGCCGATTATTTTGTTTTATATGAATGGCCTTGTCAACAGCGAGCTGCTGACAGATGTGCTGAATCGTCTTACCTATGTGGATAAAGAGGAGCTTGGAGAACGCACCTATTATGACTTTTTGAAGCGCTACATACCTTCTAACCAGGCTTCCAAGGAAGAAAGCTGGAACAGCATGCTTACAGCTGTGCTGTCTGGCGCTGCGGCATTGTTTATTGAAGGCGAGCAGGCGGCAATTATTGTCGATGCAAAAGAATTCCCTTGCCGGAGTCTGGAGGAGCCTTCCCTTGAAAAGGTAGTGCGCGGCAGCCGCGACGGCTTTAATGAATCTTTAATGATCAATATTACACTTGTACGCAGAAGAATTCGCGATCCACAGCTTCGCTATGAGCTTATTCGTGTTGGTGAACGAACGCAGACGGATGTTTGCATAGCTTATCTTGACGATATTGTAGATAAAGAAATGCTTGAAGCTTATAAAAGCAAAGTAAAAGGCGTCTGTCTTGATGGATTGCCGCTAGCCGATAAGCAGCTGGAGGAAGCGACGGTCAATCGCGGTTGGAATCCTTTCCCTCTCGTACGATATTCAGAAAGGCCGGATACAGTATCCGAGCATTTGCTTGAAGGCTCGATGGCGGTTTTTGTTGATACTTCGCCGAGTGTGATGCTTTTGCCCACGACGTATACGGATTTGATCCAGCACGCTGAGGAGGCGAGGCAAACCCCGTTTATTGGAACGTATTTAAGATGGGTACGATTTTTTGGCATTTTGGCGTCGCTGATCATGCTTCCGCTTTGGCTTTTGTTTGTTACTCATCCTGAATTCAAGCCGGCGATGCTGGAGTTTCTTGGTCCTGAGAAGGAAGGGAAAATCCCTCTAATTTTGCAATTTTTAATTGCTGAGCTCGGTATAGACCTGATGCGAATGGCTTCGGTGCACACGCCATCCTCCTTGGCGACTGCCATGTCCTTAGTAGCGGCTATTTTGATTGGAGATATCGCTGTCAAAACAGGCTTGTTCAATAACGAAGTTATTTTGTATATGTCTGTTTCTGCGGTCGGCATGTTTGCGACGCCAAGCTATGAGCTTGGGCTAGCCAATCGTATCGTACGGCTTGTGCTTTTAATTGCCGTAGGGCTGTTCGGTGCGACAGGATTCATTGTAGCAATTACCGTGATCCTGCTGTTCCTGGTAGGGGCACGCTCGCTGAATCGCCCTTACATGTGGCCGTTCATACCATTTGACTTTAAAGCCGTATTATCGATAATTGTACGCAAACCTGTGCTGCTTAGTCGAAAAAGGCCGAAAATTTTACGAACACAGCAGCGCGATAAGATGCCGGAGGCAAATTCATGATGCAAATGCATAGAATATTGCGTTATACTATTAGGTATAAATTCTAACTGTAAGTAGGTAGAAAGTTGAGGGGAAACAATGGACTTGCACGGAACTAGTATAATTAATGACAAAGGACATCTTCAAATTGGCGGCTGTGACGCAGTTGACCTCGTTAGCCGATTTGGCACGCCATTATATGTAGTAGATGAGGCGCTAGTCAGGTTACGGGCCCGTCAATTTAATGAAGCATTTCAAGCTTCCGGATTGAAATATCAGGTTGCATATGCGAGCAAAGCGTTTAGCGTTATGGCAATGTGCGTTATCGCAGAACAGGAAGGGCTGTCGCTGGACGTCGTTTCTGACGGCGAGCTTTATACGGCGCTGCAGGCGGGCTTCCCGGCGCAACGCATACATTTTCATGGCAACAACAAAACAATAGCAGAGCTGGATATGGCTTTACATGCAGATATCGGCTGCTTTGTAGTTGATAACTATTACGAGCTGGAGCTGCTTAATGAGCGTGCTGCGCTGCAGGGCAAAACAGCAAATATTTTGCTTCGCATTACACCGGGCGTAGAAGCCCATACGCATGATTATATTTCAACGGGCCAGGCGGATTCCAAATTTGGCTTTGATCTGGGCAACGGGTCAGCGGAAGATGCGATCATACGAGCATCCGGCTATTCTCATTTGTCTCTTCTGGGTGTTCATTCCCATATCGGCTCGCAAATTTTCGAGGTCGAAGGCTTCAAGCTTGCAGTCGAAAAGCTGTCCCAGTTCGCTATTCGCATGAGAGATCAGCATGATATTGCTTTTACGGTTCTTAATGTGGGCGGCGGCTTCGGCATCCGTTATACTGCTGAGGATTCACCGCTCCCTGTCAAGGAATATATTGCTGCAATCGCAGATGCCGTGATTACGAATTTCAATTCGGCAAAATATGACATCCCGGAAATTTGGATCGAACCAGGCCGCAGTATGGTGGGCGATGCCGGAACAACCTTATATACGGTAGGTTCTACAAAAGACATTCCTGGCGTTCGCAAATATGTCGCTGTTGATGGCGGAATGACAGATAATCCCCGTCCTGCATTGTATCAGTCCAAATACCATGCGATTTTGGCTAATCGGGCAACTGATAGCAATGAAGAGACCGTTTCGATCGCGGGCAAATGCTGTGAGAGCGGCGATATGCTAATATGGGATTTAGAGCTGCCGAAGGTTAATGCGGGCGATGTGCTTGCTGTATTCAGCACAGGAGCCTATAATTATGCCATGGCGAGCAACTATAATCGGATTCGCCGTCCTGCAGTTGTATTTGTTAAGGATGGGGAAGCCGATGTCGTAGTAGAGCGAGAATCGCTGCAGCAAATTACGTGCAACGATGTTGTCCCCGCAAGATTGCAAAAAACTTCACTTGCGAAATAAGGGGAGAATTGGTAACGTAGTCTTATTAGCACATAGAGAGGAAGATTAAATCATGGCAAAACAAGCAAAAATTACTTTGGCAACAGGAGAGGAAGTTATCCTTGACCTGTTTGATCAAGATGCACCAAATACAGTAGCAAATTTCGAAAAGCTTGCTAATGACGGCTTTTACAACGGTCTTACTTTCCACCGTGTTATTCCTGGCTTTGTAGCGCAGGGAGGATGTCCTAACGGTACTGGAACAGGCGGTCCCGGCTACCAAATCAACTGCGAAATCAACCCGAACAAGCATGAGCGCGGTACGCTTGCAATGGCGCATGCTGGACGTAATACAGGCGGAAGCCAGTTCTACATTTGCTATCAGCCGCAGCCGCATCTTGACGGCGGACATACTGTTTTCGGCAAAGTAGCTAAAGGCATGGAGTTTGTTGACGCGTTAAAAGGCGGAGATAAAATGACTAAGGTAGAAGTTTACGAAGTTTAAAATTGGAAGCCCCGCCTTTGCTGGCGGGGCTTTGTTTAAAATATAAGAGACTGTCGATTCATTGTGGGCAACTATTGATAAGCAATGAGAAAGGGGAAACGGAGAGCAAGATTGGAAATGGAGAAGCGGCAGCGTCCGCCTTTGTAGGCCAATTTTATCCTTTACACCGGGTTATTTATTCATAAAAATTAGACTACAACAGCGGTCGGAATCCCAATCTTGATCGCAGTGATACCCCTTTCTATTGCTTGTTGCAACTATCCACAATGAATCAATCAATAAGTTCCTTTAAAAAAGCAATAAAGAAATTAAATCCAACCAATACGGTTGAATTTTACGACGTTTAGTGGTAAGATGCAAATAACAATTTTATTAGATCAGCTTTCCTTCGGGGTGGGGTGCAATTCCCAACCGGCGGTGATCGGCAAGTATTCATGGAGCCAATGGGCTGCAAGCTTGCCGTCAGTCCGTGACCCGTATTAATGATTATTTCTTGCGAGAGAAGTAATGCAGTACATTTTTACGGTGGACCTGGTGCAAATCCGGGACCGACAGTATAGTCTGGATGGGAGAAGGAGAAGCGTCGACAGCTATGATTAGAATTTCACTCTACTACATGTGCATTTTTTCACATGCAGCTTGAGCAGAGCTTTTCTTTCATAGAGATCAATTGGGCACCGCTGCTGCGGTTTCTTTGTGAACGGCTCAAAGCCGATATCACTATATAAGAGCTGCAGTAGACAATCGTATGCCTTAATACATGGACGGCAGGGCCGCTCTTTGTTATTTGATCTGCATATGTTGACTTTCTCATAACCAATCACCCCTTTCGGTAAGCTGCCGATGGGGGTTTTTTTATTGATGGATGTTCTAAGCGATGAACATTATATGCGAATTGCGCTTGAGCTTGCAGCAGCAGCTTCAGGACAAACCGGAACGAATCCAGTCGTCGGCTGTGTAGTCGTCAATGAAGGCAGAGTTGTAGGCATGGGCGCGCATTTGAAGCAAGGGGAGGCCCATGCGGAAGTACATGCGCTCCAAATGGCCGGCGAGCTTGCCCGCAATGCCACCGTATACGTTACTTTGGAACCATGCAGCCATTACGGAAGTACGCCGCCGTGCAGCGATAGAATTATTGACGCAGGCGCAGCCAAGGTTGTGATTGCCTCGCTTGATCCTAATCCGCTCGTTGCAGGAAGCGGGGCTGCCAAGCTTAGAGCGCGTGGCATCGAAGTTGTTGAGGGGGTTATGCAGCGTGAAGCTCAGCTGCTTAATGAAAAGTTCAATCATTATATTACAACGGGCTTGCCATTCGTTACGATAAAGACAGCCAGCACGCTAGACGGCAAAATTGCCAGCCAATCGGGCGACAGCCGCTGGATTACGGGAGAAAAGGCAAGGGCGGAGGTGCATACGCTCAGACATCAGCATGAAGCGATTATGGTGGGGGTTGATACCGTAATTGCGGATGATCCTTCACTTACGACCCGAGCTGTTGTTCCTGCGCTGCACCCAGTTAGAATTGTGGTCGACTCCAGCTTAAGAATACCGCTTGAGGCGAAGCTGCTGTCTGATCAGCTGGCACCGGTTATTGTGCTTACAACTTCTCGGGCAAATCAGGAAAAACTAGCTGGACTGACAGAAAAAGGCGTGCAAGTGATTAGCTGCGGCGAAGGTCCCAAGGTTGATTTGGCCGTGGCAATGAAAAAGCTTGGAGAGCTTAAAATCAGCTCTATTTTGCTTGAAGGCGGCGGCAAGCTGAATGGGGCCATGCTTCGCGCAGCGCTTGTCAATAAAATTATAATGTATTACGGTACGAAAATTATAGGCGGCTTTCATTCGCCCAGCTGCTTTGCTTTTGAAGGGATAGAGCGCATGAGCGATGCGATTGAACTGGACAATGTTGCTGTGTCTATGGCTGGAAATGATATTTGTGTTGTCGGCTATCCCGTGTATCAAGCTGAGAGGAGGTAATTTGCGATGTTTACGGGTCTTGTAGAGGAATTAGGGAAGCTTAAGTATATAAAGTCGCAAGGCGAGGCGCTTCTGTTGACGATCTCAGCAAGCAAAATATTGCAAGATGTGCAAGTGGGCGACAGTATTGCAGTCAACGGCGTCTGTCTTACCGTAACATCCTATGATTCAGTCTCCTTTATAGCCGATGTTATGCCGGAAACCTTTCGTCGAACGACATTGCAGCATTTAAAGCCGGGTGATTCGATTAACGTGGAGCGCGCAATGAGCGCTTCAAGCAGATTTGGCGGACATATCGTTCAAGGCCATGTAGATGGCGTCGGTAAGGTCGTATCCAGAGTAATAGATGCCAATGCGGTTGTTTTTACGATTCGTCCGAGTGATCCAGACGTATTTCGATATATTATCCCGAAAGGCTCTATTACAATTGATGGTATTAGCTTGACAGTCGTAGAAGCGGATGGCGATATTTTTTCAGTATCGATTATTCCGCACACTTTGGCTGAAACTGCGCTTAATGACCGCAAGGCTGGCGCCGAGGTCAATCTGGAGTGCGATGTAATTGGCAAATATGTAGATCATCTTCTGCATTATAATAAGCCGGCTAAAAAAGAGAAAGGCTCAAGTATTACTGAAAGTTATTTAGCTGAGCATGGCTTTATTTGATCCTATAGGAGGGGAAAGAAATGAGACAAGAAGATGAAAATATGTTTGATACGATTGAAGCGGCAATCGAGGATTTGAAGCAGGGCCGTCCTGTTATTGTCGTAGATGACGAGGATCGGGAAAATGAAGGAGATCTGGTAGCGCTGGCTGAGAAGTCTACTCCTGAAATTATTAATTTCATGATAACTGAGGCAAGAGGCTTGGTATGTGTGCCTATTACGCCAGAGCGTGCCGAGCAGCTCGACCTTACGCCGATGGTAGCGCATAATACAGATTACCACGGTACTGCATTTACCGTATCGGTTGACCATATTAGCACATCGACTGGCATATCTGCCTATGAGCGTTCGCAATCCATCAAGGCGTTAATTGATAATACGACCAAGGCGGGGGATTTCCGCAGGCCGGGACATATATTTCCGCTAATAGCGAAAGCCGGCGGTGTATTGCGCCGTGCCGGACATACCGAAGCGGCTGTTGATTTAGCTACTTTATGCGGTTCAGCGCCAAGCGCTACGATATGCGAGATCATTAACGATGACGGCAATATGGCCCGCTTGCCTGATTTGATTGAATTTAAAAAGAAGCATGGCTTGAAGCTGATTACGATTGAAGAACTGATCCGTTATCGCAATGAGAAGGAAAAGCTGGTTGACCGCGTCGTAGATATTAAGTTGCCTACAGATTTTGGCGATTTTCGAATGGTTGCCTATACGAACCAGGCCGACGACAAAGAGCATGTAGCCTTAGTTAAAGGCGAAATTGATCCTGATAGACCTACGCTTGTCAGAGTTCATTCCGAGTGTCTTACCGGCGATATCTTTCATTCGCATCGCTGCGATTGCGGTCCGCAGCTTGCTGCTGCCTTGCAGCAAATTGAAGAAGAGGGCACTGGCGTGCTTCTTTATATGCGGCAGGAGGGCAGAGGCATCGGCTTAATTAACAAGCTTAAAGCCTATGCTTTGCAGGAGCAGGGACTCGATACAGTTGAAGCAAATTTGAAGCTGGGCTTTGCGGCAGATTTACGCGAGTATGGCATCGGAGCGCAAATTTTAAAGGATCTTGGCGTGTCGAAGATGAAGCTGCTGACAAACAATCCGCGCAAAATTAGAGGGCTTGAAGGCTATGGCCTTGAAGTGGTTGAGCGCGTGCCGATCAAAATGGAGCCTAATGAAAGCAACCGCGGCTATTTGCAAACTAAAAAAGCAAAGCTTGGTCATATGCTTTAATAGCTTAGTTCCCAGAAGAGCTTCGCTGTTTAATCCTTGAAAATTTAGCTGTTTAACAAACAATTATGCAAATATACAAGGATAAACGGCTCCGCCGTCCTTTTGAAAGGCGGCGCGTTTACCGATGAAATATAGAATCAGGATAAGTTAAAAACTTATACTTTCTATTATTTCAAAAAAAACATTGAGAGGAAGTTAAGAAGATGGTACGTTATTATGAGGGAAAATTAGTTTCTGACGGTTTGAAATTCGGTGTTGTTGTAGGTCGTTTCAATGAATTTATTTCAAGCAAGCTGCTTGGCGGCGCGCTTGATGCTTTTAAACGCCATGGCGCAGAGGAAAGTGAAGTTGAAGTAGCTTGGGTTCCTGGCGCTTTTGAAATTCCGCTAATGGCACAAAAGATGGCTGAAAGCGGCAAGTATGACGCTGTTATTACATTAGGCGCTGTTATTCGCGGCTCTACACCGCATTTTGATTATGTTTGCAACGAAGCTGCAAAAGGAGTTGCAGCAATTGCTCTTAAAACCGGAGTACCCACTATATTTGGTGTGTTAACTGTAGATTCAATTGAACAAGCAATTGAGCGTGCAGGCACAAAAGCAGGAAATAAAGGCTATGAAGCAGCGGTTACCGCTATTGAAATGGCTAACTTAACGAAGCAGTTTCAGCAATCCTAATACCTGAGCTGCTTCTAGCAGGAGGTTGCACTCGTGTCAGTGCTATACAAGCTGGAAACGTTCGAGGGTCCTCTAGATTTGTTGCTCCATTTGATCGACAAGGCAGAGATTGACATCCACGAGGTTTCAATTAGTGAGATAACGATACAATATATGGATTATTTGCACGCGATGCAGGAGCTAGAGCTTGAGGTAACTAGTGAGTTTCTTGTAATGGCGGCGACGCTGCTTGCGATGAAGAGCAAGCAGCTGCTGCCTAAGCCGCCTGTATTCGAGGAGGAGGATTACTCGGATTGGGAGGATTATGAGCTTGATCCTAGAGACGAGCTTATTCAAAAGCTGATTGAGTACCGCAAATACAAGCAAATAGCAGAGCAATTGCGCGATAAGGAGCTTGAACGCAGTCTTGTGTATTCCAGAGAGCCTGAGGATATGACTCCTTATTTGAAGAATAAGGAAGTTAATCCCGTGGAAGGCCTCCACGTTTCTGATTTGATCAGGGCTTTCCAGAAGGCGCTGCGCAGAGCGGCCAGACGCAATATTATTGCGACCGTGCATCGGGATGAAATATCTGTAAAGGATCGGATTAACGATATCGTTCAAGTGCTGCGAAAATTCGAAACGGTGCGTTTTTCCAAGCTCATTAGAACGAATATGAATCGCCATGAGATCGTTGTTACTTTTTTGGCAATTTTAGAGCTTATGAAGATGAAGCATATTCGTTGTTTTCAGCATGAGCTGTTCGAGGATATCGTGATTCACTGGAGAGGAGAAGCTTTGCTGGATGGAATATCAGAAGTTGAAGTCGATTATTGAGGGTCTTCTGTTTATGGCTGGCGATGAAGGGCTGACTAAGCGCCAATTAGCAGATATTATGGAAATTGATGCTGATTTCGCGGTCGATTTAGTATATGATTTACAGCGTGATTTGGAGCGTGAAGAACGGGGCATACAAATAAGCGAGGTTGCTTCATCTTTCCGGCTAACTACGCATAAGGATCACGCTGCTTATTTCGAGCGGATGGCCTATACGCCGACGCGTGCCCAGCTGTCACAAGCTGCGCTTGAGACGCTTTCCATTGTTGCCTATCGGCAACCCATTACAAGAATTGATATTGAAGAAATTCGCGGTGTCAAGAGTGAACGTGCCATACATACTTTAGTATCGAAGGATTTAATTGAAGAGGTAGGACGTGCGGAAGCGATTGGCAGACCGATTTTATATGGCACAACAAAATCATTTCTTGATTACTTCGGTTTGCCGTCCTTGAAGGAATTGCCTGAGCCGAAGGGTGATTTGGAGGAAGGCTTGGAAGAAGAAACTCAGCTATTATTCGAACGTCTTGAAGGCACGCAAATGACAATTGACGAAATGAAAGAATGAGATAAGACTGTTAGGTCATACTATATCCAATGTAATTTGGGATGAAAGGAAGCATGCTTATGCTGATGAACCCATATGCTTGGATTGTGGCCGGCAGTCTCTTTTTTTTGATTATAGCGATTGTTGTCTGGTTTTCCCCCATTATTATTGAAGGAAGCTATCGCAGACATGAGAACAAAGACGAAGCCTTCATAAAAATAAGCGGATTATACGGTTTAGCTCATTATAAGCTGTCTATTCCTGAAATGCGCGTTAAAGGGCTAAAATTATTTGTGAAAAAAATGTCAACGGTTCAGCAGCCGATATCTACCAATAAAAACCGGTCCGATGAGGCGATTTCCCCAAATGATATTTCCAATTACTTGGATACGGCTAAACGAATTATGCACGCTACAAAGGACTTGACCCAATGGATGAAGCGGGCGATTCGGCGTCTGGAGCTGAAGGATTGGCGATGGCATACCTCTGTTGGAACAGGAGATGCAATGTGGACTGCGATGATTACTGGAGGTTTTTGGACGGTTAAAACGACGCTGGTAGGCTTTTTGTCGCAGCATATGCGATTCAAAGCATTGCCTACAATGAAAGTGGAGCCTGTATATTCACATCCTTCTTTTTCAACTCAATGGTCATGCATAGCTGAAATTCGCTTCGGCAATGCTATTGTTGCAGGACTTGCACTTATTGTCCGTATGCTGAAGGAGAAAGGAGGAGTTAAAGCATGGCAGAGCATCCTATTCAAGGCTTGATGCAAACAGCAATGGAAAATATTAAACAAATGGTCGATGTGAATACAATTGTCGGCGACCCTGTACAAACTCCGGACGGTTCGATTATTATGCCGATAAGCAAGGTGGGGTTTGGTTTTGTAGCAGGCGGAAGCGATATGAGCTATGAGTATCATGAGCATTCCGATGCAAATAACGCTTCTGTTGCACTTCCGTTTGGAGGCGGGAGCGGCGGTGGTGTATCGATTACGCCTATCGCTTTCTTAGTTGTAGGCGAGCAAGGCGTAAAGGTTGTACCGCTTGATAATCAGACCCATCTGATTGAGCGTGTCATTGACTATGCACCGCAAATGCTGGACAAATTCCAATCTTGGATAAAATCATCCAGCAGTACGGAAGTTGTCAAGACGACCGTCATTGATTAGAAAATAATAAGCTGAAAAATAAAAGAGCTGTCAGCACTGAACCTGGGTGCTGACGGCTCTTTTTCCCTCCCATCGCCATTGGACGAGTATACTCGCTAATGTACAAGCATATACTTCTATATATGCTGGTGGAATAAACAAGCTTTAGCTACAAGCATTTGAAAGGAGCGGCTTACATTTTGAGTTATTTTGCATCCAGACAGCGGCTTATTCATTTATTGTTATGCATCATGATTGGTTTAGGCAGCTCTTTGACGGTTAGTGATACGGTGCTAGCGGACCGATCAGCCAAATCAAGCGCTGATGATCTCAATGAAGTAGATACAAGCGCAAAAGCCTCCGCATTGATTGACGTTACTTCAGGCAGGCTGCTGCATAGTGAAAATGGCGACAAGCCGATGAGAATTGCCAGTCTTACTAAAATTATGACAGCTATTGTTGCAATTGAGCACGGTAATTTGCAGGATATGGTCAAGGTTAACAAGTCGGCTGTCGGCAAGGAAGGCTCATCAATTTATATTCAGCTGAACGAGGAAATGAGCTTATCCAATTTGTTGTATGGGCTTATGCTCCGTTCCGGCAATGATGCGGCGGTCGCAATAGCTGAGCATGTTGGCGGTTCAGAGGAGGGCTTTGTTCATCTGATGAATGAAAAAGCCAGCTATATCGGTCTTGCTAACACTTCATTTAAAAATCCTCATGGTCTGGACCAGGACGGGCACTATTCCACGGCCAACGATTTGGCAGTGCTAACGGCTTATGCGCTTAAAAATAAGGCGTTTGCTGAAATTGTGAAGTCCAAGGAGAAAACAGCCCCAAACCCGCATGAGGATTGGGACTATCGCTGGAAAAATAAAAATAAAATGCTTACTTTGTATGAAGGAGCGGACGGGGTGAAAACAGGCTACACGAAAAAAGCATTGCGTTGTCTCGTAAGCTCTGCGACCCGTAATAAGCATCAGCTTGTAGCAGTAACGATAGCTGCCGGCGATGACTGGAATGACCACCGATTAATGCTTGACTGGGGATTCGAGCATTTCAAGCTGGAGAAGCTGGCGCAAAAAAACAAGCAGCTGCGCGGTTATCCTTATCAGGCGGGACAAACTTTTTATTATCCGCTTAAGCAAGTTGAAGCTGAACAAATTGAAGTAAAGGTAATTCCTTTTAAGGACGTGAAGCCATTTCGCTTTGGAATGCGCGGCAAGATGGAGTGGTACCTGAACAACGAGGCAATCGGCTCTATACCAATTTATGATGCGAAGGGCATAGCCGGCTATTAGCCTTAACTATTACTTAATATTACGCTCAAACGGGGGAGGAGAGCGCGTGGTAAACTGGATCTGGTTATTTTTTATTGCGAGCAGCGTTATTGTTGCTGCGGCGACTGGAAAGATGGAGGCTGTTACCCAAGCTGCGTTTGATGGCGCAAAGTCGGGAGTAACAGTCAGCTTTGGTTTGATTAGTATTATGGTTTTTTGGCTCGGCATGATGCGGATTGCGGAGGACGCTGGATTGCTCAGCAAGCTGGCTCGTTTAATGAGTCCTATAGTTACGCGTTTATTTCCTGATGTACCAAAGGGACATCCTGCGCTTGGCTACATTATGAGCAATTTGAGTGCAAATATATTTGGCCTTGGCAATGCGGCAACGCCAATGGGCATTAAAGCGATGCAGGAGCTGCAAAAGCTTAATAAGGATGAAACGACGGCAACGCCGGCAATGTGTACGCTGCTGGCTTTGAATACATCAAGCATAACGATCGTGCCTACAACATTAATCGCCATACGAATGAATTATGAGTCGGCCAACCCCGCCGAAATAATAGGCACCACTTTAGCAGCGACCTTTATAGCAACGGCTGCGGCCATATTAGCGGATCGCTGGTATCGCCGCAAAGCATCTTCCTCCCCGCCGCACGGTCCGGACATCAAAGGAATTAAAGGGCGGGCTCTGAAAAAGTCAGACGACAGCCAGATGCCGGCGCCGGGTGGGGGTGGAAAGCTTGTATGAACTATTTTCTCAGCTTTCGATTTGGCTGATTCCTTGTTTGATCGTTTTTATTCCGCTGTACGCGGCTATGCGCCGCAAAGTTCCCGTTTATGAAACCTTTGTAGAGGGCGCAAAGGACGGCTTTGGCACAGCGATAAATATTATTCCTCATTTGGTAGGCATGATGGTAGCAATCAGCATGTTTCGGGCATCCGGAGCTATGGAACTCATTCTTTCTGGCGTCAGGCCGCTGTTTGATTCGCTAGGCATTCCTAGCGAGGTGCTGCCCCTAGGCTTGCTGAGGCCCCTCACAGGAGCGGGCTCGCTTGCGTTTACGGCTGATTTGATTCAAACCTACGGTCCTGATTCCATGATTGGCAGAATTGCTTCAACCATTCAAGGCAGCACGGATACCACCTTATATGTGCTGACGGTGTATTTTGGAGCAATAGGCATCCGGCGTTCGCGCTATGCACTAAAAGTTGGATTATTCTCAGATATTGTAGGATTTTTTGCCGCTATTTTTATTTGTTTATACATATTTGGATAGTAGAGCTTGTGATTTATTCTCCATATCGCTATGATGGAGAATGAGGTGAATGAATTGGAACGTTTACAAAAAATACTTGCGCAGGCAGGCGTAGCCTCCAGACGCAAATGCGAAGAAATGATAAAAGCAGGAATGGTTGAAGTCAATGGAGAAAAGGTAACCGAGCTTGGCGTGAAGGCAGATCCTGCGACAGATACAATTACAGTGAACGGAAAGCCGATTCGTAGCGAAAAGAAGCTTTATTTGATGCTTAATAAATCGAAGGGTGTTATAACGAGCGCTCAGGATCCGCAGGGACGGAAGGTAGTATCCGACTTTTTGCCCGGCATTAAAGAAAGAGTGTATCCGGTAGGCAGGCTGGATTATGATACGGAGGGCTTGCTGCTGCTTACGAATGATGGGGAATTTGCCAATAAGCTGACACACCCGAGCTATAAGGTTCCAAAAACGTATTTGGCTACCGTTCGGGGCGTTCCGCATGGCACGCTGCTGGAAAAGCTTGCTTCCGGGATCGAGCTTGAGGATGGCATGACAGCTCCGGCTGAAGTGGAGTATTATGATGTTGATACAGACAATAATGTTGCGACTATTTCCATTACAATTTACGAAGGCCGCAATAGACAGGTGCGCCGCATGTTTGATGCGATTAACCATAAGGTCATTCGGCTTAAGCGCGTAAAATATGGGGAGTTAACGCTGGAAAAGCTTGGCCGGGGCAAATACCGCCATTTAACGGAGCAAGAGGTAAAGGACTTGCTAGGTCAAGCTGACAAGACACATAAAGTTCATAAAAAGTAATCGACGGCGGCAGTAATTGCCGTCGACTTTTCGTTATAATGATACTGGATTGTTGTGAATGCAGAATTGGTGGTGAAAGCAATAATGAAGAAGTCGCGCAGGCCGATGCAGATTGTTATATTAATTGCAGTTTTAATAATTGGCGGTTATGCCATCGGTTCAACGTTGTTTGAGAATGATAAGACAAAGGTAAAGATAGGAGCACCGCCTCCAGATTTTCACTTAGCAGATCTTAGCGGCAGTCCTGTTCAGCTGGCCGATTACAGCGGCAAGGCGCTCGTTATTAATTTTTGGGGCACCTTTTGTGAGCCTTGTGTGACTGAAATGCCTGAATTTGAGCGACAATATGAAAAGTGGAAGGATAAGGGACTAGTTATTGCAGCTATTAATTTGAGCGAAGACACGCTGACAGTGAACAACTTTGTCAAAAGATTCAATCTTTCTTATCCGATCCTACGCGATGTCAATCGAAAAACAGAAAGATTGTATGGCCTTCGATCATATCCTACTACTTTCTTTGTGAAGCCTGACGGCAATATAATGGATATCATAGTAGGCGGCATGACTGAAGCAGCTATCGAGCAGCGAGTTACTCTACTGCTTGAGCAATAGGAGGTAGTTGTTTTGCTTAACATCAAAAACACAAAGTGCGAGTGCGGGCACCAAAATGCAGTGGGCACCGTACTGTGCGAATCATGCGGTAAGCCGCTTAACGAGACGGAAAAATCGAACGAGCCTCTTGAAATGCGCTATGACGGGGTAGCAAGGCGGTCACAGAAAAAAAATCCAAATCCGATTGATCGCGTGTGGAATTTCTTTTCATCAGTCAAAATTGCTATTTATTTAATTGTGATTACACTGGTTACCTCGATGCTGGGTACGATCTATCCTCAGGAAAGCTCTTTTATTAACAATTTTAATCCAGCGGTTTATTATGAGGAATCGTATGGTTTGCCAGGAAAGATTTACTATTTGCTAGGCTTGTCTCATACATATGAGAGCTGGTGGTTTATCACTTTGCTGGTCATGATCGGCACCTCTCTAGTTATTTGCAGTCTGGATCGCGTGCTGCCGCTGTATCGAGCCTTGAACAAGCAGCAAATACGCAAGCACCTTGATTTTATTTTACGTCAAAAAACGGTGTATAAGGCAAAGCTTGATGCTGATGCGGAGGAATGGGTCGAGGCATACGGCAAGCAATTGAAGCGCAAAGGCTACAAAGTGCATCGTGACGGCACAGCGCTCTTAGCCGAAAAGAACCGTTTCAGCCGTTGGGGGCCGTATATTAATCATATCGGGCTTATTCTGTTTTTGCTTGCTATACTGGCGCGAAGCATTCCAGGCTGGCAGATGGACAGCTATGTGACTGTTCCGGACGGCGACACGGTTCATATTACTGGCACCCCGTATTATTTGAAAAGCGAGAAGTTTACGGTAGAGTTCTATGAGGATGATGAGCTTCCAGACAGCTTGAAAGGACAAAATCGCGCCAAGCTCTTTAAGACAAGCGCTGTATTGTACACTTGCACCAGCAATTGCGGAGATCCGCTTCAGGAGCCTGTACTGGAAGAATTGAAGCGGCATGAGATTATCGTTAACGAGCCTCTAGTATACAAGGGGCTTAAGCTTTATCAGTTTGATTTTGACCTGACGCCCAGATTGAACGCTGTTCATCCGACGCTGTTCAATAAGGAGACGGGAGAGGCTTACGGATCATTTGATCTTCCTATGAAAGAAGCAGCCCTGCATCATGAGGTTGGACCGTATACGCTGGATTTGGTTGCAAACTATATGGAGTTTGCGCTGGATAGCAACGGTAAGCCGACGACGCTGTCGAGGGATCCGATTGCTCCTGCATTCGTATTCAGCATCAAAGGGCCAGGCCTTGATCCGGAGGGCGAGCCTTATATTTACTTCCCGATGCAAAAGGATAAAGTGCGCTTTGCTCAGGATGTAATCAATGGCAAGCTGGCTGAAAAGCTGGAAATTAGAGTGGATGGCATGGAAAATGTTAATTTTTCTGAGGCGACAACCTTCTTGAATGTAAGAATTGACAAGGCTGTTCCTTATTTATGGATAGGCGCATTTTTCTCCATGCTTGGCCTTTTAATGGGCTCTTACTGGCAGCATCGCAGAATTTGGCTGCGCGTTGATGACGGCGAGCTGGCACTTGGAGCGTATACGAATAAAAATTGGTATGGCATGAGGGCGGATGTTGCAGCCGCTTTGAAGCAAATGGGTACTGAAATAGATCCTAAGCTGCTTGATAATGGAGGGAACAAAGGATGAGTTTGGTTGAACTAAGCAATAATGCGTTTTTAGCCGCATTTTTCTTGTATTGCTTTGCGTTTATGTTTTACGGGATTGCAATTATGGGTAAAAGGTGGAGCAATCGTAATGTGGAGCAGCATGAAAAACGCTGGGGACGCATCGCATTTATAGTATCCTCTGCAGGGCTGGCTGCCCACCTGGCCTTCTTCTTCTTGAGATGGATAGGCAGCGGCCAGATTCCAACCAGTAATATGTATGAATTTATTACGTTTCTTGGCATGGCTATTATGATTGCCTATACGATTGTTTATTTTATATACCGCAAGCCGCTGCTTGGCATGTTTGCCCTGCCGCTGACAATTATTATTATTGCATACGCATCTGTATTTCCGCAGGAGGTACAGCCGCTTATCCCGGCGCTTAATTCGATTTGGCTGAAGGTGCATGTTACGACTGCAGCGCTCGGCGAGGCATTTTTTGCAATCGGCTTTGCAGCCGGACTAATGTATTTGCTGCGCGTTGTCGATTTTAAAGATAAATCCAAGAAGTCGCGCAAAGCACAAAATTGGCTCGAATTCACACTTTATTCTATCGTATTAGTTGTCGGTTTTATTATTGTTGTGTTTGCCTTTAGAGGCATGGGATATTCAGCTGAGTTTTTAGAAGAAAAAGTAATGATAGACAGCCGTGGACAAGATAGCACGATCACTGAAAATGTGCATTATACATTGCCGCCGATCGTAAAGCCTTATAACAGTCAGACGGTTTCCGTAGATTCTTTCCTTGGCATGGATAAGCCGCTTATGGAAGCGCCTTACTGGATGAATGGCGTAAACGCCGGCCGAAAGCTGAATACAGTAGTTTGGTCGATTATTGCCGGTTCTCTATTATATGGCTTGCTAAGATTAGTATTCCGTAAAAAATTAGGGGCAGCTATCAGTCCGGCGCTTGAAGGCATAGATCCGGATGATCTGGATGAAATCAGCTATCGCGCGATTGCAATAGGCTTTCCGATCTTTACATTAGGCGGATTAATATTTGCAATGATATGGGCAGACATTGCCTGGGGCAGATTTTGGGGCTGGGATCCAAAAGAGGTATGGGCGCTTATTACATGGCTGTTCTACAGCGCATATTTGCATTTCAGACTATCGCGCGGCTGGCAAGGCTTTAAATCTTCATGGCTAGCTGTAATTGGATTTGTTATTGTATTATTTACCCTAGTAGGCGTAAACTTAATTATAGCAGGTTTGCACTCTTATGCTGGCGTATAAGAGGAGCTATAGACGTATGCTAATGGAAAGGAGCATCAGTAATGGCTGATTTCATTAATCGTATTTTAGTAGTAGATGACGAAGAACGCATACGGCGCCTTCTCAAAATGTACTTGGAAAAGGAAGGCTATGTTATTGATGAAGCGGAGGACGGAGAAACTGCGCTGCGCATGGCCACAGGCGCAGACTATGCGCTTATCCTGCTTGATGTCATGCTGCCGGGTATCGACGGTATTGAAGTTTGTTCCAAGCTGCGGCAGGTGAAAGCGACGCCTGTTATTATGCTTACGGCAAAGGGAGAGGAAATGAACCGCGTGCAAGGCTTCGAGGTTGGTGCGGATGATTATGTCGTAAAACCGTTCAGCCCGCGTGAAGTTATTTACCGGGTGAAGGCAATTTTGCGCCGCTCCTCCGCTACGGCATTTTTAACTAAAGAGCTGAATACAAGCAATAATATTGTATTTCCGCATTTGGTTATTGAGCATGATGCGCACCGTGTTACGGCAGGCGGCCAGGAGGTCAGCCTAACTCCGAAGGAATATGAGCTGCTGCATTATTTGGCGGTTACGCCGGACAAAGTGTTTTCCCGGGAAGAGCTGCTGAAGGATGTTTGGAACTATGAGTTTTTTGGCGATTTGCGCACAGTCGATACACATGTGAAACGTCTCCGCGAGAAGCTGAACAAGGTATCGGTCGAGGCAGCAGCCATGATTACTACGGTATGGGGCGTTGGCTATAAGCTCGAGGTGCCGAAATAAATGAAGCTATGGAACTA
Source organism: Paenibacillus sp. GXUN7292 (assembly GCF_050864975.1). Lineage (NCBI taxonomy): Bacteria > Bacillati > Bacillota > Bacilli > Caryophanales > Paenibacillaceae > Paenibacillus > Paenibacillus sp. GXUN7292. The sequence continues at coordinate 39,758 of NZ_JBOZWO010000019.1, forward strand.
TTTGTCCCGCTTGCTTTGGCATAGCGTAGTCGGTAAGCTTTGGGCTACAATTATGCTGTTGGTTGCAGTGGTTCTGCTCATACTAGGAGTATTCCTGCTTCAATATATTGATATTTGGTTCGTTGAAAATTCTCATGATATTAAGGTATTGTTCGTAATTACAGCAATAATTGGCTTTTTGCTTTCCACCTTTTTTGCTTTTTTCTTATCTACCAAATTGCAGCAGCCGCTGCTGCAGCTGAAAAATGCTGCTGACTCTATATCGCAGGGAAATTATACGACGAGAGTCGATATTCGTTCCTCGGACGAGATTGGCCAGCTTGCGAATATGTTCAACCATATGACCGAGCAGCTGGACAAGCTGATTCATGATTTGAATCATGAGAAAAAGCACTTGGCAAGCATACTCAGAAGTATGGGGGATTCCGTTATTACGTTTGATGCTAAGGGTCAAATTATATTAACGAATCCCAGCGCCGATTTGTTGATTAATAACTGGTCTGATCTCGAAATTGCCAGACAGGAGCAATCCTTAGTTGCAGACTCGACTTACTTGGGTGTTCCGATGCCGCTGCGTGATTTGTTCCAAAATGTGATGAGTGAAGGCCGTGATATGACCGATACGGTTCATGTACACAGCTTTGTATGGTCGGTCGTAATGGCGCCGCTGCATACGAATCAAGAAGTTCAGGGCGCTGTAGCGGTCATACGGAATGTTACGGAAGAGCATAAGTTGGATAAGCTGAGACGCGATTTTGTAGCAAATATTTCGCATGAAATACGTACGCCGCTGTCTATGCTGCAAGGCTATAGCGAAGCGCTGCTGGATGAAATCGTAGTCGATCCTGAGGATCGCCGCGAGCTGGTGCAGGTCATTCATGATGAATCGCTCAGAATGGGACGGCTAGTAAATGGCTTTCTGGATATTGCCAGAGTTGAAGCAGGCCATATTGAGACGAATATGCAGGAAATTGATTTGCATTATTTAATTGCCCGTGTTCATCGTAAATTTTTAGTGCTATCCAAGGAGCACGAGGTGCACATGCATGTTGAAGCGGCAGAGTATCCGCTTATTCTTAAGCAAGCGGATGAAGACAAGCTGGAGCAGGTGCTGACCAATTTGCTTGATAACGCGCTAAGGCATACGCCAAGCGGCAAGGCAATTACGATCAAAGCTGACCAGCAGTGTCTGAACGGAAGCTACTACATTCAGCTGATCGTAGAAGACGAAGGACAAGGGATACCTCAGGAGGACCTTCCTTATGTGTTCGAACGCTTCTACAAGGCAGATAAAGCCCGCAAACGGGGTGCCAGCGGCGGGACAGGCCTCGGTCTTGCCATCGTGAAGAGCTTTATTGATTTGCATCAAGGGGAGATTACGGTTAAGAGTGCTAAAGGAAGGGGCACAACCTTTACGATGCTTCTTCCCGTTGAACCCAAAACAAAATAGCGGCCAGCTGGCAGCTATGCATAATTTAGAACAAAAGAAGCGTTCCTGCTGAAGGAACGCTTCTTTTGTTGAATGAAGCCGATAAATCTTGTTGCTCGTGAAACAATCAAGGGAAGTGAATCGGCTATTTATAAAGTAATTTCTTTAGCTGTATTGAGCTCGGAAATTTTTGTAAGCTGCGCAAGAACTGCTTTTGGCGTCACTTTATCTACACCAAGCACCATGATGGCAAGGCCGCCTACAAGCTTGCGTCCCACCTGCATCGTTGCAATATTAATTTCATTGCTGCCCAGCAAAGTTCCCACATGGCCGATAATGCCCGGTTTATCATTGTGCGAGATAAGCAGCAGATTGCCGTAAGGCGCAACATCGACTGGGAATTTGTCGATTTGCACAATTCTTGGGCCGTAGCCTGTAAGAAGCGTGCCTGCAACGCTGCGTTCTTCTTTATTAGTTTTCAGTGTAACTGTCAACAAATTTGTAAAGTCTTTTGCAGCGTGCGATTTTTGAATCACAATGTTGACGTCGCGGTTTTTGGCCAGATGCATGGAGTTGACGATGTTAACCTGATCTGCACCAAGATGATGAGCGAGTACGCCTCTTGCAATATAGCGAGTGATTGGCTGAGTATCAACTTCCGCCAGATCGCCGGCATAGCTGACGACAATTTCCTGTACAGCACCTTCAGTTGCCTGAGCTATAAAGCTGCCAAGTTTTTCTCCAAGCTCGTAGTAAGGCTGGAGCTTGCTTTGAAGATTTGCTGGAATTGGCGGCATATTTACTGCATTCATAAACGGTTCATTGCGTAAAATATGAAGCACCTGCTCAGAAACGTCAATCGCTACATTTTCTTGTGCTTCGACTGTTGAAGCGCCAAGATGCGGTGTAACGATAATTTTTGGATGCGACAGGAACGGATGATCCGCTGCAGGCGGCTCAGCTTCGAAAACATCGAATGCCGCGCCCGCTACAATGCCTTCATCTATCGCTTCAACGAGCGCCAGTTCATCAATGATGCCGCCGCGCGCGCAGTTGACGATGCGCATGCCTTTTTTCATAATAGAAAATTTCGCCTTGTTGATCATGTGGCGTGTCTCGGCAGTCAGCGGTGTATGGACAGTCATAAAATCTGCCTGCTGCACGATCTCATCTACCGATGCCAGTTTAATGCCGATTTTCTCAGCGCGTTCTTCTGTCAAGAACGGATCATAGCCTAGAATGGTCATGCCGAATGCTTTTGCGCGCTTTGCTACCTCGCTGCCGATGCGTCCCATGCCAAGAACGCCCAATGTTTTGTTGCGCAGCTCTACGCCCAGGAAGGATTTGCGGTCCCAAGTGCCGCTGATCGTTTTGGCATAGGCTTGCGGAATATGGCGGGCAAGCGCCATAATCATTGCGAAGGTGTGCTCGCATGTCGTAATCGTATTGCCGTCCGGCGCATTGATGACGATAATGCCGCGCTTAGTAGCTGCGTCGAGGTCGATATTATCTACACCAACACCTGCTCGCCCAACCACTTTAAGCTTTTTGCCTGCCTCCATAATAGCCGGAGTAACCTTAGTCTGGCTGCGCACAAGAAGTGCATCGTACTCGCCGATAATAGCGATTAGCTCTTCTTCGCTCAGCCCTGTTTTTTTGTCCACTACAACATCGTTTGCTTCTGTTAATTGCTGAATACCATGGTCGCTAATCGGATCAGAAACCAATACTTTAAACATCGAATAAAGCCTCCTAAAGCGGGCAGTACTTGTACAAACGTACACAACGCCCAATAATTATGAACAGAAAAACCCTCTCCCCGGCACCGATGTGATGCAGCGGGTCGAGAGTTTCATCATCGAAATGTTAGACTTTACTATTTTATAGTAAGATCGGTCACAATTGCAATGCTTAAACTTGCTCAAATGTGAAAATTTCGTTATGATTCAAGCATAAGAAGCAAATTTCGACAAGTTTTTTAAAATATTTAGGAAAACATAAGTTTCCACTTTATAGCACCTTACTTGGCGCCAGGGAAGAAATAAGGCACCTGCGGCATTAATTCATTTTGATAGTATTTGTTTTTGTTTCTAATAAAATCACCAGCGCGAACGGCTTCCGTATCAATGAGAAGCTGTACGATCTGCTCGTAGGTTTCCAGCATCATTTTATCTGCTTGTCCAGATTTGATAAAATCATCTATGCGGCTGGAAAGATCCTGCGGATAAAAAGGCAGCAGCAGCTTTTGCTCTTTCAGCTGCTCCGCATTCAAGCGATTTTTAATTGCGATTGGCAATGTGCTCCAATCGGACAGCTTGAGCGGTTTGGATGCTTTGTAGTCTTTCACAATATTAGGATCAATGGAAGATGCCCATTTCTCCATCGCTTCAAAATAAGCTTGCTGCGCGGCATAGGCTTCTTGTACGGCCTGGACATATATTTTTTCCTTTTCAATTTGATCCTTTAGATTACCTGCTTTTGCTGATTTGCCAAGGCTTGCTGCCTTGTCGGAAGCATCTTTGAACAGCTTCAAGCTGCGTATGTAACTGTTTTGGGCTTTTCCCAGCAGGGGTGACTTCTGCATATCAAAGGAGCTGGCTTCTTTGGCTTTGCTGCCGGCAAGCTTGGAGAGGCCTTTAAACAGTGCTGATTCATCGATCGTTTGACCTTGCGCCAGCTTGTTCATTGCGTCCAGCCATTCGTCCTGAAATTCTCTATACGGTGAAAATACGGTATGATAAAAGGAGACAAGATCCTGCTGCTGATAATGGCTTGGATCCGTGCTGCTTTTTTCATTCTCGGACGCATATTTGGCTTCTACCTTGGAGGAGCCGATATGCATGCCATAAAAAAAGGCTCCCACAGCGCAGACAAGCATAAATATAAAGCCGACACTAAATAACATAGCTGAGGTTGTTAAACGTTTTTCCATAAAATATAACTCCTTTTATACATAAGTAAATTAATAACAGCAATATTAAATACAATTGCAGACAGGCGGGTAAGCATGAAAAAGTTTGATTTTAAAAAAATTAGAGTTCGTAAAGTATCGATTGATGAATTGGATGACCGCATGCTGCTTGTCAATTTATATACTACGCAAGCACTTACTTTTATTATCGGTTTTATTTGGCTGTTATTTCAGCGGCAAAACATAATATCTTTATTTTCTTATCCCTATTCGCTTCATCCGCTTTGGTGGGGGCTCGGATTGGCCGGCGCCGTAATCATAGTCGATCTAGTCATTTCCAGATTTGTTCCCGATGAGGTTGCTGATGACGGGGGTATTAACGAGCGGATATTTCGCACCAGGCCAGTATGGCATATCGCGCTTCTTTCCTTCATTGTAGCTATTTGTGAAGAAACGTTATTCCGCGGAGCCATTCAGCATGCAATTGGTCCATATTGGACAAGCATCGTATTTGCCGCTATCCATGTCCGCTATTTGCGGCACTGGATTCCGACCGGTCTTGTTTTTTCCATCAGCTACGGGCTTGGCTGGATCTATATTCAAAGCGGCACGATTTGGGCGCCCATCATCGCCCATTTTGTAATCGATTTTGTGATGGGGTTAATTATTCGTTTCAGGAGGGAGCCATGAGCAGAAAGGAAAAGTTCAGCCGCTCCGCTAAAAAAATGCAATCCAAATTAGATCAATCGACGCCGGAAGCAAGCAGCAACGGATTGACCAAGCTTCCGCCGCGCAGTAAAAAATTCCCTTCAAGTAAGCACAAATTGACGAAATGGTATTATAATTTTTTATTTTTTTTATTTGTTTGCTTGGTAGCCTTTCTTTTTTGGTATGGCAATCGTTTTAGTGTGAGTGAGCCTTAATTGTAACATCTTGTCGAATTATCCAACAGGTTTAATTGTTTTTCCTTTAATTATTGCGCATTCAAATTTCATTGCGAGACACAATAAGAAATGCAGTTAATGATGAAATGGGGTGCAGACAGCATGAGGATGAGCAGTTTATTGGTAGGTTCAATTATGGGTGCAGCAGCTGTTATGGTATTGGCCCGCAAGCGGCCGGCCGCGATTGCGGCTGTAAACGATGCAGTATGCGATACAGCTTCTGCCATTAGCCACAAGTCGATGGAAGCTTTTGACGCCATGAAAAAAATGAATTGGAGAAGTGAGGGAAAGAAATACGTCCCAAAGTTTTCTGAGCGTGAGCCGAACGGCAGCGCAATCGAAAAAGGAATAGATAAAATGGAGGCTGCTATTGACGACGCCTCGCACATGACGGAAAGAGTTAAAAATAAAGCAGTTGACGCCTCATCGCAAGTTACGCACTAGATTATCCTTTTTAACACAATAATGGCATGAAAAAGGATCGTATATGGCTGAATTTTCCCCAGAAAATAAGGGGAAAGGCCCATATGCGATTCTTTTTTTTCAATAATAGTGCAAACGCTGATCATACATGATAAAGTATTTACATAGTATGATAAGATCAAGTGAGATATATCATGCAATTTTTATGGTTAAGAATGCTGTGGCAAAGGAGGATCCTGTCATGAAAATTGAACGCCTGAGTCAGGATAGAATAAGGATATTTCTGACATTTGACGATTTGTTGGAACGGGGGATCCAGAAGGATGATATGTGGCGTGAGCCGCCCAAATTGCATGATCTATTCAGTGAAATGATGGAACAAGCATATAACGAGCTTGGTTTCGAAGCGAGCGGACCGCTTGCAGTAGAAGTATTTGCAATGCCGGCTCAGGGCATGGTTGTGATTGTGACTAGAGGCAAGCCAGGCAGTCACGATCAGACTGAGGATGATTTGGACGATGAGCTGTACGAAATGGAAGTCACCTTGGAGCAAAGCGATATCATGATGTATGCTTTCCGTGATTTCGAGGATGTGATCTCAGTTTCTAAGCAGCTGGATGCTTCCAATCTGACAGAAAGCGGCAGATTGTATTCCTACAACTCCAAATGGATTCTTGCTTTGGAGCCGGCTTTAATCGATTCAGCCAAGCAAAATGCAGTCATTGCCCTGCTGGCTGAATATGGTGAAGCAACTTCAGTCACCTATGCGGTGCTTGAAGAGTATGGCAAGCTCATCATTGCAGAAAACGCCATCGAGCAAATCAATCGTCATTTTTCCTTCTAAAATCGAGATCCCTTGTAAAGTCGAAGAGCAACTGCGGGCTTTCTTAAGCTGCTTGCTCTTTTTTTGAAAATATGCAGCATACTATTTTAAAGTTAATTTCGCTTAATTCCATTAGCAGAAAGCAGGTTCGATATGCTGTTGTTTGCACTGTTAAGCGCAGCGGTTGCTCCCGGTATATCGCTGCTTACTTATTTATATTTGCGCGACCGCTATGATTCGGAGCCGATTCATATTGTAGTCCGCATGTTTATATTAGGCTTAGTGATTGTTATTCCTATTATGGTTATTCAAAGAGGGCTGCAATTATTGCTCGGCGATGCCTCTTTATTATTTGCCTATGTAGAATCGGCCGGCGTTGAGGAATTTTTCAAATGGTTCGTGCTGTATCATTTTATTTATCATCATGCAGAATTCGATGAGCCTTATGACAGCATTTTATATGCAGCAGCTATTTCGCTTGGCTTTGCCACGATGGAAAATATTATGTACGCTGTATTTTCCAGCTCATCCTTTACAGTTATGATCGGACGAGCCTTGCTTCCCGTTTCTGGCCATGCCATATTCGGCATTATGATGGGCTATTATATGGGCAAGGCCAAATTTACGTCCAAAACAAGATATTATTTGCTTATCTCATTTTTGCTGCCCGTTTTTTTGCACGGCACTTACGATATGATTTTAATCAGTGTTAAAGCTAATTGGTTTTGGTTTGCCATACCATTTATGATTATGCTGTGGATATGGGGTGTAAAAAAAATGGATCGGGCGCATGCCAGGTCGCCTTATCGCTTACTTACTCGCGAGGATGAGGTTAATTTATAAAAAATTCGTCCATACTGCCATTTAGGAAAATTTGATGTCAGTAAGGAGGAACTTATGGAAGCGGCAAGAACGAAAGTGACGATACGCTGCAATGTATGCGGCGAAAAATTTATTTTACGGGGCAGACGCTCCAAATCAGGTATCGAAACCGGATTTAAGCAGTGTATCTGCAGCAATAGCGAGGACTTGGAAGTGGAAGAGCATCATTAAACTCGCCGTCTTCTTTTAAATGAAGCACGGCGGAGCCGGTTATCCTTGTTTTACAAATTTCATTTAATAAAAAATGTATAAAGCTCCTTTATGCAAACCAAACTAACGGAAGGTTTTGTATATGAAAGGAGCTTTTGCATATGTATAAACGATTAAGTGCGATTATGTTTCCGATAGCGCTTGTGCTGCTTATTGGCTCAGTTTATTGGGGCTATCAGGAGCATCAAGAAAAAAATTCGATTCTGATCAAAGCGGAAAATCAATATCAGCGTGCTTTCCATGATTTGACCTATCATGTCGATAAGCTTCATCAGCAGTTAGGCAATACACTGGCTGTCAATTCAACCTCTCAAGGCTATCATCGCAAGGGACTGGTGAATGCTTGGAGATTGTCAAGCCAGGCGCAAAACGAGATCAGCCAGCTTCCGCTCAGCTACTTGCCATTTACGGATGCAGAGGATTTTCTATCACGAATCTCCAATTTTGCTTACAAAACCTCTGTGCGCGATTTAACGAAGCAGCCGTTAACAGAGGATGAGTTCAAAACTTTAAATACGCTTTATGAAAAGTCCAAGGAAATTTCTAAAGATTTAAATCATATGCAGCAGCAAGTGCTTTCCAATAATATGCGCTGGATGGACATTGAAATTGCAATCGCAAAGGACAGCGCCAAGGGCGGCAATATTATCGTGGACGGCTTGCGTGATGTAGACAAGCGAATTGGCGAATATCCCGAGTTGAACTGGGGGCCTTCTGTTGCAAGCATGTATGAAAAGCGGTCATTTAAAGCGCTTGGCGGTGAGGCGGTATCGGCAGAGCAAATTAAAGAAAAGGCCGCCAAGCTGCTCAAAGCGGATCCTTCAACGATAGAGGTAGTCGAGAACGGCAACGGGACTGACTATGCCTCGTATTCCGCAGTACAAAACAAAAATGACCCGGCTAAATCCGTGCACATGAACTTTACCCGCCAAGGCGGCAAACTGATGATGTATATGAAGAACAGGAATCTTGGCAAGGCTGCCATTTCAATGGATCAGGCAAAAGCATCTGCTGACGCTTTCCTGGAGCAGTATGGCTATAAAAATATGAAAGCTGTAAGCTTCGACAATTTTGAGCAGACTGGAACCTTTACCTATGTGGGATCTCAAAATGGCGTGCTGATTTATCCGGATAAACTAACAGTTAAAGTTGCTATGGATAATGGCGAAGCTATCGGCCTGCAAGCGGGTGATTATGTTCAGAAGCATGTGGAGCGCGAGCTTGCCAGCCCAACGCTTAGCTCAGCTGAAGCAAGAGAGGCACTTAATCCGAATATGAGCATCAAGCATGAGCGGCTAGCGATTATCGATGGCGAGATGGGCGAGGAAGTGCTATGCTACGAATTTACTGGCCAAATTAACGGCGGCTTGTACCGTATCTATATTAACGCCGAATCGGGCATCGAAGAGTCGATTGAGCAAATGAGCACGATGGATGAACAGGTTGAAACGGCAGAAGCCAAGCATTAGGTTACCGATTTAAAATTTGAATTTCAGATAGCTCCCCTTCTGGCGGCATGATATAATGTCCGTATACAGGAGGGGAGCCGTTTGTTTCCTAAGGTTAATCAAATGCTATTTTACAACATCGCTTCCTCGGATGAGGAAGAAGCTGCAGTGCAGTATAAATCCCGAATAGCTGACGAAGAGGATGGGACGCTGCTAATAGAGTATCCTATCAACGAAAAAACGGGAAAGTTTAAGAGATTGTTTCTGGGGGACGAGCTTTCTGTCTATTTTGTAAACAATGAAGGAGTCAAGCATTATTTTGACTCGCATGTTTTGGGATTTGTAGAGGACAAGCTGCGTCTTATAAAGATCATGAAGCCAGACCCTGACAAAATGACCAAAATTCAGCGACGAAATTTCCTTAGAGTATCTGCGGATTTGGAAATTGCCGTAAAGCTGCCTAACCAAGAGCGTCATGTTTTTATGACATACGATGTCGGCGGCGGCGGAATATCTTTTATTTGCGATAAAAAATCCAATGTGGAAGCAGAGCAGCAGCTGGAGAGCTGGCTATTGCTGCATTACAAAAACGGCTCCATCGAGCATGTTCCCTTTACTGCAGAGGTAGTGCGGATTAATGTGCTTGAAACAGGCAGAAAGCAAGTAATGAGCAAGTTCATTGCGATCAATGACAGCGACCGGCAAAAAATTATCCGTTATTGCTTCGAGCGCCAGCTTGAATTTCGCAATCGATGAATAACGGCAGGCAATTATTGGAACGATACCTCTAACGATATGGTTAGAGGTGATTGGTCTGTCAATCGATAAAACAAAACGCTCCTTTCATAAGAAGGCGCTCGTTGCAAAGTCAGATCGGATAAGTAAAGTGCTTCACAGCTGTATAATAATTTTGCTAATCCTCGTGTTAATCATTCAAGCAGCCCTTCAAAACGATCACATTCGCAGAACAATAACGAGTGTGGAGAACAGCGAAGGAATGCTGCTGAAGCAAACGAGAGAAAGTCCATAGGCGGGTCCGGTTTTTGCATGCGTACGCATTCTATGGTATAATTTTGACGTTCGCAGGCAAAGCCTGCTTTTTCTTTGGAAGGTACAAGGATAAACTGCTCCGCCGTCCTTTGGATAGGCGCGTTTACCGATGAATTATAAGAAGAAGTTTATAAAACACTTATAAATCCTTATAATTTAATAAAAGAAAAAGCAGCCGTCTTGAGTTAAAAGGGGGTTGACTGAGAGTGTCACAGCAAGAGGGTGACCGTGACCGGATCAACATTGCGATTGATGGGCCTGCAGGCGCAGGCAAAAGCACGGTTGCAAGAATGGTCGCTGGCCAATTGAATTATGTTTATATCGATACAGGAGCTATGTATCGCGCAGTTACTTTAATGGCGCAGCGCTCTGGCATCGAGGCTAATGACACTGATGCTTTAGCCAAGCTTGTAGAACAGCTTCGCATTGTGCTTATGCCAGGTGAGAAGGCGCAGGCGGTTTTTGTAAATGGCGAGGATGTAACGAATCAAATTCGTTCCAGAGAGGTTACCCTTCAGGTATCGCATTATGCAGCCCAGGAATCCGTACGCAGCATGCTTGGCAAGCTGCAGCGCGAGATGGCCGCCTCCAAGGGTGTCGTCATGGACGGCAGGGATATTGGCACACATGTGCTTCCAGATGCCGAGCTGAAGGTATTTCTGACTGCCTCCGTGCAGGAGCGTGCGCTTCGCCGGTATAATGAGATTAAGGAAAGCCAGCCCATCAGTTTGTCTCAGCTTGAGCAGGAAATTGCCGAGCGTGATGCGCTGGATGAGAAACGCGCTATTTCACCGCTAACTCGAGCGGCTGATGCCTTGCTGCTTGATAGCACAGGCAAGTCGATTGAAGAGGTAGTTGAAGAAATTGTACGTTTGAAAAACAGGGTATCTACATTGTAACTTGGCGGGAGCGTAGCAAATTATGTCGTACTTATTTTTTCGGGCTCTCCTTCGATTTATGTATCGCGTTTTATTTCGCCTAGAAGCCAGAGGGATAGAACATATTCCAGAAGCAGGACCAGTTATTATCGCATCTAATCATATAAGTAATTTGGATCCCCCGACTGTAGGCGTATTTGTAAAGCGCAAGGTACATTTTATGGCGAAGGAAGAACTGTTCAAAGTGCCGGTGTTAGGTCAGCTTATCCATTCGTTTGGCGCATTTCCCGTAAAGCGCGGCGGTGTAAGCAAGGATGCGATCAAGACGGCCATCGCCCTGGTCAAATCAGGCAAGGTGATGGGGATTTTTCCCGAAGGAACACGTAACAGTTCAGCCGGCATGGCAAAGAAAGGCGCAGCTATGATCGCTATGAGAAGCGATGCGGTTATTGTTCCGGCAGCAATTGTAGGCAGCTACAAATTGTTTAGGAAAACATATATTTATTATGGAGAGCCAATCAATCTGCAGGAAGCGATAGATGAAAACGCAGAGGATATGCTCGAAGCTGTAACGGAAGTGATGATGAGCCGCATTCGCGACCTGATCAAGCAGCATAAATAAGTTTTAAATGCCGTTTTCAAATTTTGAACAGCGGATTTAAATAAAGTAGGGGTATGAATCGAGGAGGTTATTTCAATGTCAGAAGAAATCAATGTGCAAGAAACTGTTGCTGAGGAAGTAAATCAAGAGGCAATGGACAATTTTGTGTCTTTGAAGAAAGGCGATTCCGTAAAAGGAACGATCGTCAAAATCGAGGATAACCAAGCTTATGTAAGCCTTGGATATAAATATGACGGTATCATTCCAATTCGTGAGCTGTCCGCAGTGCAAGTGGAAAACGCTGCTGATGCTGTTCAAATCGGCCAAGAGGTAGAGTTGAAGGTAGTCAGCATCGATGACAACAAAGAAGTATTGCTTCTTTCCAAGCGTCTTGTAGACGGAGAAAAAGCATGGGATCAGCTGCAGCAACAGTTTGACAGCAAAGAAGTGTTTGAAGCAGTTGTTGCTGATGTTGTCAAAGGCGGCTTGGTAGTTGATCTTGGCGTTCGCGCATTTATTCCTGCATCGATGGTTGAGCGTCATTTCGTTGAAGATTTCAGCGATTACAAAGGACGCACTCTGCGCGTTGTTGTAAAAGAGCTTGACCGCGAAAACAACAAAGTGATCCTTTCTCAAAAGGATGTGCTTGATGCTGAATTTGAAGAGAACAAACAAAAGGTTCTAGCTTCACTGCAAGCAGATCAAGAGCTTGAAGGCACTGTTCAACGCTTGACGCCATTCGGCGCTTTCGTTGATATCGGCGGCGTAGACGGACTTGTACACGTATCCGAGCTATCCTGGGAGCATGTAGCTCATCCTAAGGATGTCGTAAGCGAGGGTCAAAAAATCCGCGTTAAGGTGCTAAAAGTTGATGCTGCAGCCGGCAAAATCAGCCTGAGCGTGAAAGCAGCTCAGCCAGGTCCTTGGGACACAGCAGCTGCTCAATTCAAAATCGGCGATATCGTAACGGGCACTGTTCGCCGTATCGTTACATTTGGCGCGTTTGTTGAAATTGCTCCTGGCGTTGAGGGCTTGGTGCATATTTCTCAAATTGCACACCGCCACATTGCGACTCCGCATGAAGTGCTTAAGGAAGGTCAAGAAGTTAAAGCAAAAATTCTTGATCTTAACGTTGCAGAGAAGCGTGTAAGCCTAAGCATCAAGGAAACAGAAGAAGCTCCTGAGCAAACTGAGCAAGCTCCTAGACAAGAGCGCGCTCCGAAAGCTCCAAAGGTTGAAGAAATTAATAATCCGAATGTAAGCTTGAACAGCTCCAGCATGAGCTATTCCCTGGCTGAGAAGTTTGGCGATAAGCTAAGCAAGCTGAAATAATATAACAATCAAGGATAAACGGCTACGTCGTCCTTTGGACGAGCGCGTTTACCAGTGAAATATAAGAACAGGTATAAGGTAATAACTTATATATTTTAATCAAGAGGCTATTCCTGCCATTTCAGGAATAGCCTTTTTTTTATTAGCGCATAATATGGTGCGAGAGGTGGTGACAGCATGAATCCCGGCTTTTTATCTATTTGGATCGCACTTATTATAATGATTTTACTTTTTACCGGGTGGAAGTCGTTACTGGCTCCCGATTTCAATAAAAAGCTGTCCTTGCTTGTAATAGCAATTATTGCAGTTTGTTTGCCTCTTCCTTTGTGGTGGCCGAATATTTCTGCAGCAAAATGGCAAATCCATGCCTCTGTCGTCGTATTGTTGGCAGCTGCAGCGCTTTCGCTCTATTTTCAGGCAGAGAAATGGAGCACTCGCAGCTATTTAATAACAGCTGCTGTTATTATCGGCGCAGCATGGGGACTGATGCGAAAAATGTACAGCTTTGATCCAATCTACCATTGGCTCGGGCCGATGTGGGATGCTCCGCTTCTGGCGGCGTTGCTCAGCTGTATGTTTTCCAAAAGCTCTGTTGGGCAGTTTACCTTGATTGCATGGGGTTCCTTTATAGGAAGCTTGATATATTGCATGCTTGCCGGAGCCAGCCAGCAAGTGCTGATCGGGGCTTGGAGCTGGTGGGATGAGCTAGCCCTTGCGCTGCTGTTTGCGGCAGTTATAAGAATTGTTCTGGCGGCGGCTGCTGGCATTAAAAATAAAATCAGCGCATTTTGGTTTAACAATCGAAGAGGGGGGACGGCTTGATGCTTTCGTATATACAGCAAAATCATCATTTGATAGTTATATTGCTGGCGATCGTTATCGGGGTTTGCGCAAGACTCCTTATGCTGCAAACAGACTACAGGCAATATCCTACATATCCGCATGGAAGAATAATTCATATCTCGCTAGGCATTATAGCTGCTGCGTTAGGCTCTGTCTCGGTACCTGCGCTTATGAATAAGGATTATACAGCCATTACTTTTTTAACGCTGGCAGCCCAGCAGTTCAGAGATGTGCGCAAGATGGAGAGAGAAACACTGACCAAAATCGACAGTCAAGAGCTTGTAAGCAGAGGGCCTACCTACATTGAAGGGATCGCAATGGTTTTTGAAGGCCGCAATTATTTGGTCATTATGACCTCGTTAGTGACCAGTTTATTCGGTTTATGGCTAAATATATGGTGGGGCCTGCTTGCAGGCGGAATTGCCTTGATCATCGTCAGTAAGCTTAAATCTGGCAAGCAGCTTTCGCATATCGCGACGGTTGAGGAGGCAAAGGTGAGCGTTAATGGACCGGATTTGTTTGTAGGCGACGTATACATTATGAATGTAGGGCTGAAGTCGAACCAAAAAATAATGAAGGAGCGCGCAATCGGCTTTATTGTAAAACCGCGTAATCCGAATGGCAAGGTGACCATTAGCAACTTAGGACAGAGGCAGGCTATATTGTACGACCTTGCAACTATTTTGGGAGTGTATAGAGATTCAGGCGAGCCGGCGCTTGTTCCTATGGCCAAGCTTGAGCTTGGAAGCGGTACGCTGGGCGTATTTATTTTGCCGCAGGAGAAGGATGCGAGAAAGGCAAAACAGGTAATTGAGCAAGTGCCGATTCTTGAATCCGCTGTGCGAATGCCTACTGAAGCATCTGTCAATCAGAAGGAGAATGTGGAGCATGGCTAAAATCACAGCAATTGTATCAACAAATGATAAAATGGTAGATGGCGGGGCGCCGATTTTTATTGTGCCTGACGAACATCAGCTGCAGGAAATGGCGTTTCTGCTGGAAAAAATATTGGACGCCAGCGCACATGATTTGAAAAATGGGGTATTTATTCTAGTCGATCACAAATGAAAAGTTAGCCAAGAGCGTTCTTTTTTGCTATGATGAGTAACGTGAGAATGATTGAAGGAGTGAACTGACTACTATGGCTAGACCCGTTATTGCTATCGTTGGTAGACCTAACGTAGGTAAATCAACAGTATTTAATCGAATCATAGGTGATCGATTGGCAATTGTTGAGGATAAGCCTGGCATTACTCGTGATCGTTTATATGGTACGGGCGAATGGAATGGCAAAGCTTTCAGCATAATTGATACAGGCGGTATAGAAATTGACGACGATGATGAAATCATGCGTTCTGTTCGTGTGCAAGCGGAGCTTGCAATCGAGGAAGCGGACGTTATTATTTTTATGGTAGATGTGAAGGCCGGCATCACGCATTCCGATGATGAGGTTGCACAGATGCTGTTTCGTTCCAGAAAGCCTGTCGTGCTTGGCGTGAATAAAGTCGATAATGACAACCGCATGAACGATGTATATGAATTTTACTCTTTAGGATTCGGAGAGCCAATCGCACTTTCCGGCTCGCACGGCATTGGCATCGGCGACTTGCTCGATGCGGCTACAGAGCTTTTGCCGGTTATTGAAGATGATGATTATGATGAGGATGTTATTCGTGTTGCGTTGATCGGCCGTCCAAATGTAGGCAAATCCTCTCTTGTTAATGCACTTCTCGGCGAAGATCGCGTAATTGTGAGCAACGTTGCCGGCACGACTAGAGATGCGATAGATACGCCGTTTGAGCATGAAGGACAACGTTATGTGCTTATAGATACAGCAGGTATGCGCAAACGAGGCAAGGTGTATGAATCCACTGAGAAATACAGTGTTATGCGCGCAATGAAGGCCATCGAACGAGCTGACGTCGTGCTTGTGCTTATTAACGGAGAAGAAGGCATTATCGAGCAGGACAAGCATATTGCAGGCTATGCGCATGAAGCTGGAAAAGCTTCTATATTTGTAGTGAATAAGTGGGACGTTGTTGAAAAAGATGATCGTACGATGCAGGAATTTACCCGTAATGTTCGTGAGCAGTTTCTGTTTATGACCTATGCGCCGATTGTGTTTTTATCAGCCCTGACCAAATCAAGATTACATAAGCTGCTGCCTGTCGTGAATTATGTTTCGGAACAGCATGCAATGCGCATTCAGACGCATTTGCTTAATGATATTGTTTCTGATGCAGTTGCCATGACGCCGCCGCCATCAGACAAAGGAAAAAGACTGCGCATCAATTATGTGACGCAGGTTTCAACCAAGCCGCCGACGATTGTTTGCTTTGTAAACGATCCGCAGCTAATGCATTTTTCTTATGAGCGATATTTGGAAAACAAAATTCGCGCAGCATTTAACTTTGAAGGTACGCCGGTTCGCATCTATACGCGACGGAAGTCCGAAGAGGATTAGGGGAGAGGCCTTTTGTTATACGATGTAATTGCGGTTGTTTTAAGCTATTTGCTTGGCTCTGTTTCGTTTAGTATAGTCATAGCAAAATTTGTGAAGGGAATAGATATCAGACAGCATGGAAGCGGCAATGCAGGCGCCACCAATACGCTGAGGGTACTTGGCAAAGGACCCGGTTTGCTTGTGTTTTTGCTCGATTTTGCAAAAGGTTCCGCTGCAGTATGGATTGGCTACGGATTAAGCGGTAATGAATGGGTTCCGGTGCTGTGCGGGCTAGCTTCTATAATTGGTCATAATTGGCCGATATGGTTCCGGTTCAAGGGAGGCAAGGGGATAGCTACCACAATCGGCGCAATGGCGTCGCTTGCCTTTATACCGGCGCTTCTTGCAGGCATCATTACGATTATCATTATTGCGATTACAAGATATGTATCATTAGGTTCATTGATTATGACCGTATTAATTCCTATATTTGTTGCCGTTTTTCATTTTTCCTGGCCCTTATTCGGCGGAACGCTCATTATTTGCTTATTCGCGTTTGTAAGACATCGTACTAATATTATGAAGCTTATACAAGGAACAGAGAATAAGCTGGGTGCAAAGAAAGGATTGTGAGCTAGCAATGATGGATGAGAGGTTGTCTGCGCCGCGTAAGGCAGCTGTTCTAGTCGCAGGAAGCTGGGGAACAGCGCTGGCATCTGTACTTGCTGACAATGGATTTGCAGTAAAGCTGTGGACGCGCAGCGGCGAGCATGCCAATCAAATAAATACAGAGCATATGAATAGCAAGTATTTGCCTGGAGCAGCGCTTCCTGAGGCGATTGTAGCGACAAGCGATATGAAGCAAGCGATAGAAAACAGCGAGCTTGTGCTATTCGTTGCGCCTTCAAGCGCATTGAGGTCAGTAGCCAAAGAAGCGGCGAAGCATATTACGGAATCAATGATTTGTGTCCATGCTACGAAAGGCTTCGAAGCGGATACGCTGAAGACGATGAGCACCGTATTGGCCGAGGAGCTGCAGCGGCCATCTTCTCAAATCGTCGTCCTGTCCGGGCCGAGCCATGCAGAGGAAGTGATCCGCAAGCTGCCCACCACCGTAGTTGTAGCGGCAGCTGATATCCATGCAGCTGAAAAAGCTCAGGACGCCTTTATTAACTCTACTTTTCGAGTGTATACGAACACGGATACGGTTGGCGTTGAAGTATCCGGAGCGCTCAAAAATATTATAGCGCTAGGTGCCGGTCTGTCGGACGGCTTGAAATTTGGCGATAATGCCAAGGCAGCACTTATTACAAGAGGATTAGCTGAAATAAGCCGTTTGGGGGCAGCGATGGGAGCCAGCCCGTTAACCTTTGCCGGCTTAGCGGGGGTTGGCGATCTTGTCGTCACCTGTACGAGCCAGCATAGCCGCAACTGGCGCGCAGGCTATATGCTGGCGCAAGGCAAGCCGCTAGAGGAAGTGCTTAAAACGATGGGCATGGTTGTCGAAGGCGTCAAAACGACGCGGGCGGCTTATGAGCTTGCCAAGCGCTATGAGGTCGAGCTGCCTATCACAGATCAGCTGCATGAGGTGCTGTTTGCAGGCAAGGAGCCCAGAGACGCTGTTGAAACGCTTATGGGCCGTTTAAAAACAAATGAAATAGAAGCTATTTTGTAACAGGCACGAGCCTACACCAATTAGCCCTCCCTTTCATATGATGCTAGGAGCGTAACTGGCTGAGAAGGGTGGAGCAAATGATGTCAAAAAACAGCTCAAAGGATGTTCTAAACGCAATTAATAAAAAGGCAGGTAAAAATATATCATCTGCCGCAGTTCAAAAACTGGCTAGTAAAGTTAGCCCGTCCACACTAAGCAGTGAGGATGAGCTGCGCAAGCTGATCAAGCAAGTGGCCGCTATGGCTAAAGTCAAGGTTGCTGATTCCACAATGGAAGATATAGTGAGAGCTGTAAAAGCAAGCGGAATGAGCACATCGAATATGGAGTCTCTAATCAAAATGATGCTGAAGAAATAAGATACTATGCGACAAAAGCGATAGTAGAGTAAATTCTCTGTCAGCTTTTGTCCTTTTTTTTATGCAATGCTATAATAGACTTTGATTTATAAATTAATTACATGGTAGCAGAGTAGGGGATAAAATATGGATGCAATGACAAAGATGTGGATATCTTTTTTAGGCATAGGATTAATGGCGATTGCTGCGCTCATTATTACTTTCGCGCGATTGAAAACAAAAGGCGTCGTTAAGCTTGTCCTATCCCTAATTGCTTTTATTATGCTTGTGTTCGGATTTATTTATGGCTTATTTTCAATATTGTAACAGGCCGGCATACATACTGGGCTAACTATGTACAAAGGAGATACTGCAATGATTGAGCTTAAAGGCAGAACGATAACGGAAGTAGTCGAGGCAGAGGAAGGCATGTCGATTCTAGATCTTGCGATCAAGCATAAAGTAGACTGGAGCTATTCTTGTACAAGGGGCACCTGCGCCCGCTGCAGATGTCTTGTAACGGAAGGCGGAGAGTTTTTAGATGAGATAACCGATGCGGAATGGGACCGCCTGGAGCCTGAGGAGTTCGACGAAGGTTACAGACTGGGCTGCCAGGCTGTTATTAAAGCTGGTGCGGGAACGATTAAAGCGATGAATAAAACTTATTTCTAATGAGTAAAAAGGAAGTGCTTGCATGAAAAAGGCCAGTCCTATATATAATGCTCTGGCTGCCCTGGCAAAGCTGCTGCATGATTCGTCTGCAAAATGGATAGTCGGCGGCAGCGCAGGATTGCTGCTAAGAGGCTTGCCTTTGTCTGCAATGCCTCGCGATATCGATATTTATTGTGATGAAGAAGATTTGCCATTTATTTATGCAGCCTTGCAAATATATGCAGTCGACGCTCCTCATTACAGCGAAACAAATATATACCGCTCTACGCTTGCCCATTTCGAAATAGAAGGCATGCCTATTGAACTGGTCGGCGGCTTTAAGGTGGATGCAGCTAAAAGCAGCTATGAAGTACGGGTGTCAGAGCTGCTGATCCCCTTTGGGGAGCGCTTTAGTATCCCGGATTGCGGTTACCCGCTTATGGTCGTGCCGCTAGCGCATGAGCTATGGTTTAACCAGCTGCGAGGCAGAGAGGATCGCGTAGAGCTGATTGCAAAGGCTTTTATGAAGATGCGCGGCATTCATGAGCCTGCATTGCAGGCTATAGAAAAAAGCAATCATTTTACAGCAGCAGCAGTGGATCAAGTGCATCAAATCATTTCGCTGGAAGAGGCTGGTGAGGTGGAATGGACGCAGAGGTAACCTTTTGGCCCTTGGAGAGGAAAGTCAAAGTGAAGCCCGGCACGACGGTGCTGATGGCTGCACGACAGGCGGGCGTATTAATATCAACGCGCTGCGGAGGCAATGCGGCATGTTTCCTGTGCAAAATAAATTTGCGCCCGGGAAGCAGCGTGCTGCCGATGTCTGATATTGAAAGACGCAAGCTGGGCGACGCTGAGGAGCCGCCATTTCGCCTTGCTTGTCAGGTTCGCGTTCAGGGCAAAACGGATGTAGACGTCCCCCCAGACCCATTGCGCGCTGCTGTAGCGCGTCAGCTGGCGAAGCAAAAGGAGCAGGACGATTCGCTTTGGTAGCAGAAACGGAGGCAAAGTAATGAGCTTTGGAATAAATAAATTGAAATGGACAGGACGAGCCGTTTTGACGCTTGCTGCTGTCTGCTTGATGATGGCAACGCTGACCGGCTGTCTTTATCCTAAGGACAGGCTGAAGCAGAATCAGGCTGCCCCAAAGGAAGCAGTAAGGAATGTGCAGGCTGCAGTCGACGATTATTTCTCTCAGACGGGCGTGCTGCCTATTCAAAACAGCGAGTCAAATGTTCCTAAATACGAGAAATACAAAGTCAATTTTACTACGCTGCAGGCTAAAAATTTATTAAGCTCAATTCCGCCGGCAGCTTTTGAAAACGGGGGCAGCTATTATTTTTTAATCATTGACGAAGAGACAGCTCCCCGCGTGAAGCTGATGGATCTAGTTACGCTGCAGAAGGTGAATGACTTGCAGAGCAAGGTAAACTCCCATTTGAAACAGACTGCAAAAGTGCCCAAGGGTGAGCAAAAGTACAAAGGCTTCTATAGTATCGATTACAAACAGCTAAGCATGAAAGCGCCAGACATTAGAAGTGTATTCTCAGGTCAAACGCTAGAAGCGCTTACGAATGAAGCGGGAGTCGTTTTTGTTGATTACGGAATTGATATTATGCAGCTTATTTCCAAGAAGGAGTATACCGAGGATGAGCTGAAGGTTGATTTGCGTGAATTACTGGTAGACGCTACGGAATATGTACCGGTCAAATCTCCTGCCTATCATTTCGAAAATGGAGAGCCGGTAGCCGTAAACCCATAGATGCTGAACAAAGCATGTAAAGCAGGAGATGATCCGCTTTATGTGCTTTTTTTATTAAATAGTCATAGTTTTTAATAAAGTCTCATATATTTCAGTCTTGGAAGGGCAGAAAAAGATTCGTCTGAATTTTTACAGATGAAATCAGCATAATTGGACAGTCTGCACATATGATGTTACTAGTCCTAAAGTTTGTACGAGTTGCGTCGCTGGCCTGCCCTCTTATCCGGTGGATGGCGGCGAACCGGAAAATCAATCAGGAGGGGATATTCAGTGGAAAAAGTGGACATTTTCAAGGACATTGCCGAACGAACCGGTGGGGATATTTACCTCGGCGTAGTGGGTGCGGTCCGTACGGGCAAATCTACCTTTATTAAGCGGTTTATGGAAACGGTTGTGTTACCTAATATACCGAATGAATCGGACCGTATTAGAGCCGTTGACGAGCTGCCGCAAAGCGCCGCGGGAAAAACGATTATGACGACAGAGCCTAAATTCGTGCCTAATCAGGCCGTGCAGCTTCGTGTAACGGAAGGGCTTGAAGTTAACGTTAGAATGGTAGATTGCGTAGGTTATGCCGTAGAAGGAGCAAAAGGGTACGAAGACGAGAATGGTCCTCGAATGATTACGACACCATGGTTTGATGAGCCGATTCCATTCCAAGAGGCAGCTGAAATTGGCACGCGCAAGGTTATTCAAGAGCATTCAACCCTGGGGGTTGTCGTGACAACGGATGGAACGATTGCCGAAATTCCTAGAAGCTCTTATGTTGAGGCGGAAGAACGAGTCATTGATGAGCTAAAGGAAGTAGGCAAGCCATTTGTCCTAATCATTAATTCAACACATCCTAGGAGTGCGGAAACTGAGCAGCTTCGCAGCGAACTGCAAGCGAAGTATGATATACCTGTTATGGCATTAAGCGCTGCTACTATGGGTGAAGAGGAAGTAATGACAGTGCTGCGCGAGGTGCTTTATGAATTCCCGGTGCATGAAGTAAACGTCAATCTTCCTAGCTGGGTTATGGTGCTGCAGGAAAATCATTGGCTGCGCAGCAACTACGAAAATTCGGTTCGCGATACGGTCAAGGATATCCGCAGACTGCGCGATGTCGACCGAGTTGTCGATCAATTTATGGAGTATGAATTTATTGCCAGAGCTGGACTCAGCGGCATGAATATGGGCCAGGGTGTTGCAGAGATTGATCTTTATGCGCCGGATGAGCTTTATGACAAAATTTTAATGGAGGTTGTCGGCGTAGAAATCCGCGGCAAGGATCATTTGCTGCAGCTTATGCAGGACTTTTCTCATGCGAAGCGTGAGTATGACCGTTTTGCCGAGGCGCTTGAAATGGTTAAGACGACCGGTTACGGAATTGCTGCTCCATCGCTTGCCGAGATGGCGCTTGATGAACCGGAGCTGATTCGTCAAGGCTCTCGATTCGGCGTTAGACTTAAGGCGACGGCACCTTCGATTCATATGATTCGAGTCGATGTCGAATCCGAATTTGCTCCAATAATCGGCACAGAGAAGCAAAGCGAGGAACTTGTACGCTATCTGATGCAGGATTTTGAGAATGACCCGATTAAAATTTGGGAGTCAGACATATTTGGCAGATCGCTGCACTCTATCGTACGGGAAGGCATACAAGGCAAAATTGCTATGATGCCTGACAATGCGCGGTATAAGCTGCAGGAGACGCTGGGCAGAATTATTAACGAGGGCTCCGGCGGTCTCATTGCAATCATTTTGTAGATATATCTATAATCTGAAAGATCGAATGCGGACATTTGCGATGTCTTTGCATTCGGTCTTTTTTTTAACTGCCCTTTTTCAGAAATGAAAATTAAAAAAATTTCACTGGCATCCACTAATAAGTTCGGTATATGTTATTCCTATGGCCTTGCTGCTGTATTTTATATTGCATAACAGGATAGGTACTTGAAATTGCCTTTTGGCTGTATTACTATAAGTTTGTTCGGTCAATAGGTATATATTTGAAGTTTTCGGTTAATAAGATGGATAAGATGATTCAATTGCATCATGCCTAGATCAACATCAAGGTTTATTTGTAAGGAGGTGAAATCATGAATAAAACAGATTTGATAACAAAAGTAGCTGAATTGACAGAGCTATCCAAGAAAGATGCGACTAAAGCAGTTGACGCTGTATTTGAAGCAATCGCTGGCGCTTTGCAACAAGGCGACAAAGTTCAACTTGTTGGCTTTGGAAACTTTGAGGTTCGCGAGCGTCAAGCTCGTAAAGGCCGCAACCCGCAAACAGGTGAAGAGATCGATATTGCTGCTAGCAAAATCCCTGCGTTTAAACCAGGTAAATCTCTTAAAGATCAAGTTACCAACTAATCACATAATTGCAATAGGCGCTTGAACATGATGTTCAAGCGTTTTTTGTATATGCATGGGACTGCCTGGTATTGCTTTCAGCATAGCTTTGTTGAAATAACATTGCTTAAATAAGGAAGTTCAACTATAATTTTTTTGGATGCTTGTAAAACGGTCTGGGAGGGATTGCAATGGAGCCTAATCATGGTGATTACGTAGTAGTAAAGGCAAAAGAACAAGGTGTTCAGGTCATTGGTTTAACTCGTGGACATGATACTAAATTTCATCATATGGAAAAGCTTGATAAAAATGAAATATTGATCTGTCAGTTTACAGACCATACATCGGCCATCAAAATACGTGGCAAAGCAACCGTAATGACAAAGTACGGGAATGTTGATACGGAGGAATAGGTTTTTTTGGATGAAGAGCGGGCTTTAGCCTGCTCTTTTTCGCTATATAGGGCCGACTTGGCGTGACCTTCACTAGCAATACCAAGTTTTTCGCATAATCACTGCATGCGCCGAATAATGAGCAAGCTAAGCTCGTACACTATACAATAAGCTTCAGCTGGCATGGATTAGAAAATCGGAGGTTGTGCGGTGAGGAATATAAAATGGCTCGTTTCGATAATGGCAATTACAATATTCAGCTTGTTCATTCTCGCTCAGCTGCCCAGGCAGGCGGGTTATTCTTTAAAGGAAAAGCATGGGGTAGAGGTATTTGAACAGCTTCCGTTTCGTAAGCTTACAAATCACAATATTGTGGAAGTTATGTTAGGCGTTCGCTTATCGTCAAAATTAGGGAAGGTGGAATGGCAAAACGCCATGCTGCTAATAGAGCTTCGCGTCGATCCGGTGGACGGCCGTCCTGAAGCTTGGTTTCATGATGTCGATAAGCTGATAGAGCTCTCCTTCGTGCAGCTTGCCAACGTCAAGCGCGTGTTAATCCGGTTGATTGAAACGGAGCAGACAGGCGGGCGGCTGATGGCTGCGATAGACGTCAGAAGTGGTGATAAGTGGCTCGCAGATGAAATTGCATATTTAAAATACAGCGATCCTGTACATGAAGAAATTTGGCGGCAGCGTCTGCGCGTAAGCTTTACTTCTGCATGGGAGGAACGCTTTGGTCCCGTTACCGGCTATACTTCGCTGCCTCGGCAAATGCCGTAATTTGCAACATCCTATTTGAATCGTATGCTCTTTAAAAAAGTTGTGCTATAATAGTTTAGATTATTGAGCAGCGATTGTGCTACTCTGCTTCGGAGGCTTCAACGATGAGAGAATACCGGATAACTGAACTAGCCTATAAATATGTAAATTATGACATGATTCATACATATACTGAGCTTCCCCCTTTATCGGAACCTAGACTGCGCTTGCTGAGCGCAGTTCTTAATGAGAGCGACCATGCAGACAACAGCGAATTGTATGCGCTCGTTACCTCGCTCGTTCAGCTGGGCATGGATACGCATGATAGAATTGATAGTTCAACAACCGGCCGCAGTGAGCTTGAAATGCGCTCCACGCAGCTGAAGGTATTGGCAGGCGACTATTTTAGCACCCGTTTTTATCAATTGCTGGCGCAGCAAGGCCAAATTTCTATGATCGCCTCGCTCAGCGCCGCTGTTTGTGATGTAAACCGTTTGAAAATTGACTTTTATACTAAGCGCAAAAGAAACGAATTGACTACTGAGGAATATTTCAGCTATCGCGTCAAGATTAAAAGCCAAATGTTTCTCCAATACGGCGAGCTGCTCAAAGGAACTACAGCAAGACTGTGGCCTCAGCTGCTGCTTGGCATAAGCCGCTGCGAGGCCATTGTTGAAGAGCTGGAAGACGCCCGCCATCCTGAGCGCGTTACGAACAGCTGGGCCTATTGGCATCTTCAGCAGGCGGCAAGCGAGCAGGAGCAGCAGCTGCTACAGAAGGCTCAGCCTGAGCAAATCTATGCACTGCTTGTCCAGCATGCTATCGTGCAGCAGCTTAAGTCGCGTATGGATGACGCACTGAGCGAAGTACAGACAGCAATACGAAAGCTTGAATCAGAGGGACTGGCAGCAGAGCTGCTTGCGATTACAGATTCGCTTCGCACTAAATCTTTATTGTTTATTCCTGCATTGAATGAAACGAGGTGAGAAATAGATGAGTACATCATCCAAGAGTCATGTTCATGATTTATTTGAATCGATTGCGCCTAAGTACGATTTTATGAATGATCTTCTCAGCTTCAGAAGGCATAAAGCATGGCGTAAATTTACGATGAGGAAAATGGCGGTGCAAGAAGGGCAGACTGCTCTCGATTTATGCTGCGGTACTTGCGACTGGACGATTTCACTTGCTGAAGCGAGTAAGACAGGAAAAATTACCGGACTTGATTTCAGCCAAAATATGCTGGATGTCGGTGCCGTTAAAATTAAAGAGCAAAATTTGCAGCAGCAAATTGAGCTGGTGCAGGGCAATGCCATGGATCTTCCGTTTCCGGACAACAGCTTTGACTATGTTACCATTGGCTTTGGCCTGCGGAATGTTCCGGATTATAATCGGGTGCTGAATGAAATGAGACGGGTTGTAAAGCCTGGCGGGCATGTTGTGTGTCTGGAGCTTTCGAAGCCGATGTGGCAGCCTTTTAAGGGCTTGTATTATCTTTATTTTGAGAAGATACTGCCTATGATTGGCAAGATAGTTGCAAAAAGATTCAAAGAGTATCAGTGGCTGCCTGAGTCTTTAAAATCTTTTCCAGATGCAAAGCAGCTGGAGCAAATGTTTCGCGATGCCTCGCTGACTGAAGTGAAGGTGCATACTTTAACTGGCGGAATAGCGGCATTGCATATAGGCAAGAAGGAGCAGGTGCACTAGGATGTTTCGTAAATTACGCATAATTTTAGAGATGATCAAATTTGAACATACTATATTCGCGCTTCCGTTCGCTTATATGGGGGCGCTGCTAGGCGCAGTAGTGTTAGAGAAGCGAATGCCGACATGGTCCGAAATCGGCTGGATTACGCTCGCGATGTTCGGCGCAAGAAGCGCCGCGATGGGACTTAATCGATTGATTGACAAAGCGATCGATTTGAAAAATCCGCGCACGGCGCAAAGAGCTTTGCCGGCAGGCCTGCTGAAATCGGCAGAGGTATTGGCATTTATTATAATTTCATTCGCGTTATTATTTATAGCTTCCGCAAATTTATCGCCTATTACGATGAAGCTAATGCCGATTGCGGTATTCATGCTTGTCCTGTATTCCTATACGAAGCGCTTTACATGGCTATGCCATGTGGTGCTGGGGCTTACGATAGGGCTTTCACCGCTCGGCGGCTGGCTTGCTATTACCGGAACCGCATCATTGCCGGTATGGCTTCTCTATGTAACTGTAGCGCTGTGGATTGCAGGCTTTGACATTATTTATGCGACGCAGGATTACGAATATGACCGCGATAATGGCGTTCACTCTATCCCTGCCCGGTTTGGCATTGCAGGCGCGATTTGGATATCCAGAAGTTTTCATCTGGTAACGGCTGCCGGATTTTTATTGCTGTTTTGGCTGACAGATTTAAGCTGGGCCTATTTAGCAGGCACTGTTATTTCAGTCGCTTTACTGTTTTACCAGCACTGGCTTGTGAGGCCGAATGATTTGTCGCGAGTGCCTACAGCCTTTTTCGGGATGAATGGTACACTTAGCGTAGTGTTATTTATATTTACTATTTTTGATTTGGCGGTGCTGCATCAATGGTAGAACCAAAAAGGTGGATAGTGGGCATTACCGGAGCTAGCGGTGCGATTTATGGCATTAGGCTTATTGAAGAGCTGCTTGCCGGCGGTTTTGAGGTTCACCTTGTTATATCAGAGGCTGGCTGGCGTGTGCTGAAGGAAGAGCTGCTGTGGAGCGCATCACACAGAAAGGCTTCACTGCAAAAGCAATTCGGGGCTGCCATCGATTCGGGGCGGTTAATTTATTATCCGAGCGGCGACATTGGAGCCGCAATAGCAAGCGGCTCCTTTAGAACGGAAGGGATGATTATCATGCCTTGCTCGATGGGAACGGCTGCTTCGATCGCACATGGCGCCTCCAACAATTTATTGACACGTGCGGCTGATGTTATGCTGAAAGAAAGTAGGCGGCTGCTGCTGCTTCCGCGAGAGACTCCTTTCAATTCCATTCATTTGGAAAATCTGTTGAAGCTCTCAAGATTGGGAGTGAGAATTGTTCCAGCGATGCCGGCTTTTTATTTTATGCCGCAATCTATGGACGAAATGATTTCATTCATAGTAGGCAAGGTGCTGGACAATGTCGGCATAGAACATCAGCTGTATCGAAGATGGGGAGAGGAACAAAATGAGCATACACCATCGCTTCACCATCGGACAGATTGATTACGCGAATAGCTGGCCGTTGTTTTATGGATTGGACAAGCGGCTTGATCAAATCGAGTCCAGCATAACTTCCGCTGTGCCCTCTGAGCTTAATCGCATGCTAGGCAGCGGTTTAATCGATGTATCCGGCATATCGTCATTTTCTTATGCGCAATATGCAGAGGATTATATATTACTGCCAGGCCTGTCTGTAGGTTCTGTCGGAAGAGTAAATTCAATACTGCTTTTTTTGAAGGAACCGCTTGGACAAAAACTGCCGGCCACTATCAGTCTTTCGTCTACTTCAGCTACTTCTGTGAATTTGCTGAAAATAATGATGGAGTTGAGATTCCACTGCAAGCCGGCGTATGAAACGTCCTCAGGCAGTCTGGAAAGCATGCTTGAATCGGCCGATGGGGCATTGCTGATCGGCGATCCGGCAATTGCTGCTGCGTGGAGCAATAAGTCGCTGTATGTTATTGATCTAGGTGCAGCGTGGCATGAATGGACAGGCTACGGTATGACGTATGCGGTCGTTGCAGCCCGCAAATCAGCATTTGCAAGCTGTCCGCAGCTTTTGCATGAGCTGCATCGGGCATTGCTGGCGAACAGGATACATAATTGCAATCATATTAATCCGATAATAGATAAAGCCTGTACACAATTAGGCGGGCAGTACAGCTATTGGGATGATTATTTCAAATGCCTCAATTATGAATTCGGGCAGCAATTACAGGATGGACTTTCGCTTTATTACAGGTATGCCAAGCAGATTGGCTTACTGCAAAAGGATGTAACACTTTCTTTTTTGGAAGGCAAGCAAGCATAATGATTTATATTTTTAATGGACGGCGGAAGCCGTATATCCTTGAAAGACAAATTGCCCAATAGGTGAAAGAATGAAACTATTAGATTTGTACGCCAAATTAAAAGGGGATCTTCAGCAAATTGAACAGGAGCTTGAGCGTGCTGTATCCGATGACCATGCTCTGCTTAGCGACGCCTCGCTTCATTTGCTTAAGGCTGGTGGAAAAAGAATACGGCCTGTTATGATTCTGCTCGCAGGAAAATTTGGCCAATATCAGCTCGATGTACTGAAAAATGTAGCTGTTCCGCTTGAACTCATTCATATGGCATCACTTGTGCATGATGATGTTATTGATGATGCCGAGATGCGAAGAGGCAAGCCGACCGTCAAGTCCAAATGGGATAACAGAATCGCGATGTATACAGGTGATTATATTCATGGCAAAGCGCTGATGCTTGCGACCAAGCTGACAAACCCGCGTATTCATCAAGTGCTTTCCAAGGCGCTTGTTCAGATGTGTATAGGAGAAATGGAACAAATTCGTGATTTTTTCAATGTAGACCAGTCTGTTCGCAATTATTTGCTGCGTATTAGAAGAAAAACTGCCTTATTAATTGCTGTAAGCTGCCAGCTTGGGGCTATAGCGGCAAATTGTCCGCCCAAGTATGTTCAAGCTCTTTACAAATATGGATATAATGTAGGCATGGCCTTTCAAATTCGCGATGACCTGCTTGATTTATATGGAACTGAGAAGCAAATCGGCAAGCCGCCGGGGTCGGATTTGCGCCAGGGCAACATAACCTTGCCTGTTATAATGACACTGCAGGAGCCGGACAAAAAAGAAGATCTGCTTGCAGAGCTGGACAAAATCAGACTGCAGGAGCATGCCAATTCGCAGCATGCCGTTCAAATTGTAAAAAGCGGAAAAGGCGGCGGCATTGCCGATGAGCTTGCGAATCGCTATATTGAAAAAGCTTTAAAGGCGTTGGAGCAGCTTCCGGCTATTCCAGCTAGAAAAAATTTAGTTGATATTGCCCGCTTCGTAGGGAAGCGAAATTATTAAAAGGCAGCAGGAAGGAAGAGATGGCATGGAAAAAACGTTTTTAATGATCAAGCCTGATGGTGTGCAAAGAGGATTAATCGGAGAAATTGTCAGCCGCTTTGAAAAAAAAGGCCTGCAGCTGCTTGGAGCAAAATTTATGCTCATTCCGACAGAATTGGCTGAGCAGCATTACGCGGAGCACAAAGGGAAGCCGTTTTATGAGCCGCTGCTGAAGTTTGTAACGTCCGGCCCTGTATTCGCGATGGTTTGGGGCGGCGATAATGTGATAGCCCTGACAAGAGCAATGATTGGCAAGACAGATGCAGTTGAGGCTTATCCAGGAACGATTCGTTCAGATTTTGCAGTACATACGAATTTTAATTTGATCCATGGATCAGACTCTGCTGAAAATGCAGAAAGAGAAATAGCGCTTTTCTTTAAGGATGAGGAGATTATTTCATACGAGCATACCATTTCGCGCTGGATTTAACTCGTATTCATGGAGGCATGGGAGATGGAGGATGAGGATTTCAACCTCTTTATTGCTTATATTAAACGTAAAACAGCAATCGATTTGGCGCAGTACAAAGAAGTGCAAATGAAACGCCGCTTGACGACACTTAGGCAGAAACGCGGATTTTCCAGCTTTGCAGAATACAGCAGGGCGTTGGATCATGACCCGACATTGTTTGACGAATTTCTGGATCGGATGACGATTAACGTCTCGGAGTTTTACCGCAATCCAGCCCGATGGGAGGTACTGGAGCAGCGCTTCCTGCCCGAGCTGTTTAAGAAGCAGTCGAGATTGAAAATATGGAGCGCCGCTTGCTCGACAGGCGAGGAGCCCTACACGCTGGCAATGATTTTATCAGAGCTCGGCATGCTGCAAAATACCGAGCTGCTTGCCACGGATTTGGATATGGGCGTGCTGAAAAAAGCACAGGAAGGCGTGTACGTCGAGCGATCGCTGCGAGATGTCCCGGCCAATTGCAAGAAGCAGTACTTCAAAGAGCAGGACGGGCAATTTTTTGTCGATGAACGTTTGAAGAAAGCTATCCGGTTTAAACAGCAAAATTTGTTGCATGACCGATTTGATACTGGATTTGATTTGATCGTATGCCGCAATGTTATGATCTATTTTACAGAAGAAGCAAAGCAGCAGCTGTATGCAAAGTTCGCAGAAGCTTTGAAGCCGGGAGGCTTGCTGTTTGTCGGCAGCACAGAGCAAATATTTTCGCCCGCCCAATTTTCTTTGGAGACAGCGGATACGTTCTTTTATCGTAAAGCAGCTATAAACGTATAGCAAATTGTCTTTTCTCCTATACTGATCATAACGACAGTCTATAGGAGGATTTTGCATCTATGGAAAAACGGAAGGTACTGGCAGCTTATCGTCGCGGCTTCCTTACGCTTGAGGAATGTGCGCAAATCATCGGTGTGGACAATCAGCAAATGGATCGGCTGCTTAAAGATTCAACCATATTTATGGATAGGAAAGAAGAAACCTATCACCAATCAGCAGTGCACTAACAATGCAAATTATTTTTAAGACAGCGCAACAAGCCGGCATGCTCTTCTTGCATTAGAAGACTGCCGGCTTTTGTGTTTTTCATGGACTGCCTAATCGTTGGCGAATTCGTTTAGCCTTATCTGATGTTTCTTGTCAAACTTTCGGTGCTGTACTATAATTAGCAAAGAAGTTTAGGGCTGTAAAGCAGTAATGAGCTATTGTTACACAAAGTAATCGTATTTATAAAATTAACTTTGATAATGAACAGACAGGTGGTACGTATGATGCGTGAGCTTACGGTTGATCTCGGTGAACGTTCCTATTCGATCTACATAGGAGAAGGACTTTTGCAGGATGCCTCTTCTTTTTTTACAAAACATAATATAAGCAAAAAATCGCCTTTATTAATCGTTACAGATACGAATATTGCACCAAAGTACTTGGAAGCATTGCAGAAGGAGCTGGTGCAAGGCGGATTTAAAGCTGAAGCGGCAGTCGTGCCTTCCGGGGAAAGCACTAAATCCTTGGCTATGCTTGAGAAGCTGGTAGGACAGGCGCTGGAAGCCGGGCTTGATAGAAAATCTACAATAGTCGCGCTAGGCGGCGGTGTCGTCGGCGATTTGGCAGGCTTTTTGGCGGCTTCTTATATGCGCGGCATTAAATTTATTCAAATTCCTACGACGATTCTTGCGCATGACAGCAGCGTAGGCGGCAAGGTTGCCGTCAATCATTCGCTAGCCAAAAATATTATCGGCGCTTTTCATCAGCCGGAATTTGTGCTGTACGATTTGAATACGCTCCAAAGCTTGCCTGCTCGCGAAATAAAAGCGGGGTTGTCTGAGGTAGTTAAGCACGGCTTGATCTGGGACGAAAGCTTTGTCAGCTGGTGCGAGGTCAATTCAGAGAAGCTATTGGCACTGGATGCTGAAGCGCTGGGTTATGCGTTATATGTTGGCTGCGGCGTAAAAGCGGCGGTAGTGTCTCAGGATGAGCGGGAGAATGGGCTGCGCGCGATTTTGAATTTGGGGCATACAATTGGTCATGCTTTAGAAGCTGTTGCCGGTTACAATGAGCTGCTGCACGGCGAAGCAATCTCGATTGGCATGGTCGGATCCGCAAAGCTGGGCATGCGTTACGGAGCTTCTGAAGAAGTGTATATTCGAACAAAAAATGTGCTTGCGAAACTGGGCTTGCCTGTGCGATTGCCAGAGCATTTTGATGTAGAGGCTATCATGAGCGCTATGATGCATGACAAAAAATTTCTTGAGGGCACAATGACATTTATCGTACCGACAGCAATCGGAAAAGTAGAAATTGAAAGCAATGTTTCTGTTGACTGGGTGAGAGAAATAGTGGAGCAATTAAAGCAGGAGGATGAATTATAATGAGCGTAAGAGGAATTAGAGGGGCTATAACCGTTGAAGCAAATGAAGCAAAGCAAATTTCAAGCGCAACACTGGAGCTGGTTAACGGCATTGTTGCAGCAAATCATTTGAATCCTGAGGATATTTGCAGTGTTTTTGTAACTGTTACGAACGATCTTGATGATACTTTTCCTGCGCAATCGATTAGACAGCTTCCGGGCTGGGAGCTAGTTCCATTAATGTGCTCGCTTGAGGTGCCGGTAAAAGGCAGTTTAAAGCATTGCATCAGACTTATGTTTTTAGTAAACACAGACAAGACCCAGGCTGAAATCGAACATGTATATTTACGTGGAGCGCAGGCGCTGCGGCCGGATTTATCCAAATCCTAACTTTTTATTGACGAAAAAGCGGCATTAGTATATATTTGTCTTATTCAGATAGTAACTAGCAAGCATCAGATGCATGATAGCTAAGATAGTTGACTCAATAATTAAAGTTGTTGAATGAGATTGAGTAGAGAGTTTAGTTAGAGCCAAGCAGAGTAGAGCAGAGTAGAGCTGAGTAGAGAGTAATAGTTGAGCTGAGTCTATAGAGATGAGAAGATGTGGCAGGCCGTTTAAATGCAGCACAGCTGTGTTTATATATGTCCACCGTGTTTATTTTTCATTTCGACATGGAACTAAACTATTTTTACTTTCACAATGATCTATATATGCGCGCTCCTGCTTAGGCAGGAGCTTTTTTGATTTTGTTTGGCCGATCAAGAGCAAGCCGGAATCAAAGAAGCATATCGAAGGAGGTCATTGTTATGGACAATGAATTTAGCCGAGTTGCACAGCTTGCAGAAACTTATAATTTAATCCCTATTGTCAGATATATGCTGGCGGATACAGAGTCGCCAATTCGCTTGTTTCAGCATTTTGCCAAGGATCGCCATTCCTTTTTGCTTGAAAGTGTAGAGGGCGGCGTGAAATGGGCCCGATACTCCTTTATAGGAACCGATCCTTTCATGATGCTTTACGGAAAAAAGAATGAAATGATGTTGGAGATAAACGGCGTCAAGGAAAAGCTGCAAAATAAACCGATCGAGCTTCTGAAGGAGAAGCTCAGTGCTTATCGTAGCCCTTCGCTTCCAGAGCTTCCTCCTTTTACTGGCGGAGCGATCGGATTTTTTGGTTATGATTTGCTGCAGCACTATGAGAATCTGCCAGCGCATCAAGTTGACGATATGAATATGAATGATTTGCAATTTATGTTTTGCGATCAAGTTGTCGTATTTGATCATTTTAAGCAGCAGCTGCAAATTATCGGCAATGTCCATATTAAACCGGATGCGACAGCTGCGGATGTAGCGGAAGCTTATGAGGCGGCTTGCCTAAAGATGGACGCGGTGATGGAACGGCTTCAGCAGCCTGCAAAAATGTTAGCAGCGGCAGGAGCATCCGTATCGATTGATCCGGATCTTGGGGATATACAGTCTAATGTGACCAAGGAGCAATTTTTGTCCAATGTGGAGCAAGCAAAAGAATATATTCGGGCAGGAGACTTGTTTCAAGTCGTACTGTCACAGAGGTTTAGCATGGAGACGGAAATAGATCCGCTGTTAGTGTACCGGGTGCTGCGCACTATGAATCCTTCACCGTATATGTACTATTTGAAAATGGATGAGGATATTATCGTTGGCACATCGCCTGAAGCTCTTGTCAAGGTTGACGGTGATCGGGTAGAGACGAGACCGATCGCGGGTACAAGGCCGAGAGGAAGAACGCCGGAGGAGGATTTGCAGCTGGAGCAGGAATTGCTCGCGGACGAGAAGGAACGGGCGGAGCATGTTATGCTTGTTGATCTGGGGCGCAATGATATTGGACGCGTGTCCGAATTTGGCTCAGTGAAATGTGATTCTTATATGGAGGTAGAGCGTTTTTCTCATGTGATGCATATTGTTTCCAATGTTTCAGGCAAGCTTCGCAAAGATAAAGACTTTTTCGATGCCTTTGTTTCATGCTTGCCAGCAGGAACAGTTTCCGGCGCTCCTAAGATTAGAGCGATGGAAGTCATTGCTGAGCTGGAGCGTGAAGCACGAGGCGCTTATGCGGGAGCTATCGGTTACTTAGGCTTCGGCGGCACAATGAATACGTGCATAACGATTCGAACGATTATTTTCAAAGAGGGCAGAGCGTATGTCCAGAGCGGTGCCGGCATCGTATGGGATTCGATTCCAGAAAATGAATATACGGAAACCGTTAATAAAGCGAAGGGAATGCTGAAGGCAATCCGTATGGCAGAAGCTATATTCGCCTCGAAGCAGACAAAACGGCTGCCTATCAACTCTGATTATGAAGTAGCTGCAAGCAGAGGAGGCGTTTCATAATGACAGTCAAGCAATCCATTACGATTCAGCAAGCGCTGAGCAAGCTTATAAGCGGGTCGGGTCTGACGAGGGACGAGGCTCGCGCAGTGATGAGCATGATTATGAACGGCGAAGCTACTTCCTCTCAGATTGGCGCTGTAGCTACAGCGCTTCGCATGAAGGGTGAATCGAAAGACGAGATTACCGGCTTTGCCGAAGTGATGCGCCAGTATTCAAGCCATGTTGCAACTAGTCAAGCCGGATTGCTGGATACATGCGGCACAGGCGGTTCAGGCATTCATAAATTTAATATTTCTACGGCATCATCCATTATCGCTGCCGCAGCCGGCATTCGCGTTGCAAAGCATGGCAATCGGGCAATGTCAGGAAAATCCGGGAGCGCTGACGTGTTGGAGGCGCTTGGCGTCGATATAAATTTAACTCCGCAGCAAGCGGCCGATTGTTTGGCCAGTATTGGCATTTGCTTTATGTTCGCCCAGCTGTATCATCCATCCTTGAAATATGCAGCGGCTCCAAGAAGAGAGCTGGGCGTAAGGACTATTTTCAATATGCTGGGACCTTTGACGAACCCTGCTGGCGCAGACCGGCAGCTGCTGGGCTTGTATGACCGCAGCCGAACGGAGACAATAGCATCTGTGCTGCAGGAATTAGGGCTGGCACGAGCTTTGGTCGTCAGCAGTCACGACGGCCTGGATGAGATCAGCATATCTGCTGCAACACAAATTTCAGAGCTGAAGGACAACAAAGTATATACGTATCATTTGGAGCCGGAACAGCTTGGTCTTCGCCGATATTCGATTCAAGATGTTATCGGCGGGGATGCAGGGGAAAATGCGGGCTTAATCACGGAAGTTTTCACAGGACAAAGACGAGATGCCTATCGAGACATCGTATTGGCTAACGCTGGAGCTTGCATTTATGTTGGCGGGAAGGCTGACACATTGCAGGCTGGTGTGGAAATTGCTGCTGAAGTTATCGATTCTGGCAAAGCGAGCGAGAAATTACAAGAACTTATCGTAAGAACAGGAGAGCTGAATCATGTTTCTGGATAAAATTGTTGCAACCAAGCGGCAGGAGGTAGAAGCGCTGTCAGCCAAATTTCAATTGGAGGAGGCAGAGCGCCGCATAAGCGAGCTGTCTGCTTGCCGCGGCTTTGAAAGGGCGCTGGGCATGCCGGCGCGCAAGCGTGCAATGGGCTTAATTGCAGAAGTGAAGAAGGCTTCTCCATCGAAAGGCTTGATCCGGGAAGATTTCGATCCCGTTCAATTGGCTGTGCTTTACCAAAAAGCTGGCGCAGACTGCATTTCAGTATTGACGGATGCAGATTATTTTCAAGGCTCCAATCATTATTTGTCGGCTGTTCGCGAAGCAGTGGAAATTCCGCTGCTGCGCAAGGACTTCACTATTGATTACCGTCAAATTTATGAAGCTCGCTTAATCGGAGCTGACGCTATTTTATTAATTGCGGCTATACTGACGAAGCAGCAGCTAAGCGAGTACTTCGATATTGCCAAATCAATCGGCCTTGATGTACTTGTCGAGGTTCACAACAAGCCAGAGCTGGATGCAGTGCTTTCAATGGATAAAGCGGCATTGATCGGCATAAATAATCGTGATTTGAAATCATTCCATACCGATCTTAAAACGACAGAGCAACTGATATCATTTATACCTAAAAATGTGACAATCATTAGCGAAAGCGGCATTTCCTCTCGCGCGGACATGGCATATTTACAGCAAGCCGGAGCAGATGGTGTGCTTATTGGCGAGCATTTCATGCGCCAGCCGAATGTGGAGCAGGCCGTGCACGATTTGATGGGCTAGGTGATGATTATGGCTAATCAGCTTAATCGAAATCAAGAAATTCATAATACCCGTATTAAAATTTGCGGATTTAAAGAAAGAGAACATATAGCGCAATTGCAGGGTTTGCCAATTCATGAGGTCGGGTTCGTATTTGCGCCAAGCAAAAGACAGGTAAATGCGCAGCAAGCTGCTGAGCTGGTTGCCGAGCTTAAAAACATTCGGGCAGCCGAGGGCAAGCCGCCGCGTGCTGTAGGCGTATTTGTAAATTTTGATATTGGAGATATATTGGCGATTACAGAAATAGCCCCGCTGGATGTTTTGCAATTGCATGGGGATGAAACTCCGGATTTTTGCAAAAGGTTGAAGAGCAGATTGCCGCAAATTCATATTTGGAAGGTCTTTTCTGTTCGGTCAGAAACTGATTATAATGAAGCTTTGAGTGCTTTGCAGCCTTTTAGCGGCTGTATAGATGCTATATTGCTTGATGCTCCCGGGGGAGGAACAGGCCAGGTGTTTCAGTGGTCTGCCATCGAAGCTTATCAGGCCGCAGCAGCAAGCTGCAATTTGCCGCTTTACGCAGCAGGCGGCTTAAATGAGAGCAATGTGCAGCAATTGCTTCAAAAATACAAGGTTGACGGTATTGACGTATCCAGTGGTGTAGAGGCAGAAGGCAGAAAAAGTGTAAATAAAATAGAAATGTTTGTTAGAAGGGTGAGAGAGGCATGAAACAAGTACCAAATGAGCATGGACGATTTGGCAAATTCGGAGGAAGATATGTTCCTGAAACCTTGATGAACGTTTTGCTTGAGCTGGAGGAAGCATACAAGCATTACTCGCAGGATGAGAGCTTCAAAGAAGAGGTAAAGTATTTGCTGCATCAATATTCCGGACGTCCGACCGCGTTGTATTATGCAGAGCGATTGACAGAAATGCTCGGCGGAGCAAAGGTATATTTGAAACGTGAGGATATGAACCATACAGGGGCACATAAAATCAATAATACGATCGGTCAAGGCGTGCTGGCAAAGCGCATGGGCAAGACAAAAGTAATTGCCGAAACTGGCGCGGGACAGCATGGCGTAGCTACGGCAACGATTGCTGCGCTGCTTGGTTTGGAGTGCAAGGTGTTTATGGGCGAGGAGGATATGAAGCGCCAGCAGCTTAATGTTTTCCGCATGCGCCTGCTCGGTGCAGAGGTTGTACCTGTTACTTCAGGAACGCGTACCCTTAAAGATGCTTGTAATGAAACGCTGCGCTACTGGGTCAGTAATGTAACAGATACATTCTATATCCTTGGATCTGCGACCGGCCCCCATCCATACCCCATGATGGTTCGTGATTTTCAGCGGATTATCGGCGATGAAGCAAGAGAGCAAATTTTGCGACAGGAAGGCCGTTTGCCGGATTATATCGTTGCGGCAGTTGGCGGCGGCAGCAACGCTATGGGTATTTTCTACCCATTTGTAAACGATGAGTCTGTTCGGCTTATCGGCGTTGAAGCAGCGGGCAAAGGAATTGATACAGAGTTTCATGCTGCAACGATGACCAAAGGCAGCCATGGTGTGTTCCAGGGCTCTATGAGCTATATGCTGCAGGATCAGTTCGGCCAAGTATTGCCTGCCCATTCCATATCGGCCGGGCTGGATTATCCGGGCGTAGGACCAGAGCATGCTTATCTCAAAGATTTGGGCAGAGCGCAATATTTTCCGATTACAGACCAGGAAGCGCTGGATGCGCTGCAGCTGCTTTCACGCAAGGAGGGCATCTTGCCTGCGCTTGAATCGGCTCATGCGATAGCGCATGCTATAAAGCTTGTACCGACTTTAAGCAAAGATGAAATTGTAATCGTCAATCTGTCTGGACGCGGAGATAAAGATGTAGATGCAATTATGGGCTACTTAGGAGGCGGACTAGATGAATCTCATTGATCAAACATTTGCCCAGGTGAAGGCAGCTGGAAAAACGGCACTTATCCCATTTATTACGATGGGTGATCCAAGCCGGGATATATCTGTTCAAATTATTAAGCAGGCAGAGAAGGCCGGAGCTGACATCATAGAGCTTGGTGTTCCTTACTCTGATCCGTTAGCTGACGGTCCGGTCATTCAGCGTGCTTCAGAGCGTGCTTTAAGCCGTCAAATTACGCTGGAGGATTGCATGTCGATCGCGAAGCAGGCAAGAGATGAAGGCGTAAAGCTTCCATTTGTGCTGTTTACTTACTATAATCCAGTGCTTCAATATGGTCTTGAACGATTAATCGATGCAGTTAAAAGACATGATATTAGCGGATTGCTCATTCCTGATTTGCCGATTGAGGAAAATGAAGAAGTTCGTCGTCTTACAGAGGCAAATAATATTCATCTGATACCGTTAGTAGCGCCTACTTCCAAAAATCGCATCGTAAAAATTGTCAGCGAGGCAACTGGATTTGTTTACTGCGTGTCATCGCTGGGCGTAACAGGCGAGCGCGCTGATTTCCATCAGGAAATCGACAGCTTCCTGCAAACTGTCCGTGAGGCCTCCAATGTGCCGATCGCCATTGGATTCGGCATTTCAAGCCGTGAGCAGGTTGAAAGGTTTGAGAAGCTGTGCGATGGTGTGATTATAGGCAGCGCAATCGTGAGGACAATTGAAAGCAATATACCATTGCTCGAGGATAACAATAGAAAAGAAGAGGGATTGAACAATATAGGCAATTATATCGCTCATTTTAAAGGATAATATTGCAGCTTAACCTGACGAGAGCCTTCCGCAAAATGATGCGGAGGGCTTTTGTTGATTGGGCAAGCGAGGTAGAATGATCTTGCTTCATCCCTGTACTATACAAATGATGTTCATCTGTGAGACAATAGAAGCTGAAATTTTAATAAATTAAAATAAAGCACTTAATAAGAGGTGAACGGCAATGCAGCCAAAGTCTAATATTTTACATCTACCTGTCTATCAGCCGGGTAAACCAATTGAAGATGTGAAACGCGAGCTAGGTTTATCTGAAGTCATTAAACTTGCATCCAATGAAAATCCTTTTGGCTATTCCAATTTTGCTAAAGCAGCGATACAAGAGGAATTAAATAATATTCAAATTTATCCTGATGGCGCCAGCGTAGAGCTTACAAGCGCATTGGCAGGACAGCTAGGGGTTGAGCCAGGTCAAATCATTTTTGGGACCGGCTCTAGCGAAATTATATTGATGCTGGCCAGAGCGTATCTTGCGCCTGGTGACGAAACTGTTATGGCGGATGAAACCTTTCCACAATATAAGCATAATGCAGAAATCGAAAATGCTGTCGTTATTGAAGTTCCATTAAAGGATGGCAAGCATGATTTGCCGGCGATGCTGTCCAGAATTTCCGATAAAACTAAAATTGTATGGATTTGCAATCCAAATAATCCGACGGGAACCATCGTTGAGCATGAGGAGCTTGTCTCTTTCATGAACGCTGTTCCTGAGCAGGTGATGGTCGTACTGGATGAGGCTTATGGCGAGTATATCGATAATCCTGCATACAGCGATGGCATCCAGCTGCTGAAGCAGTATCGCAATCTGGTTGTACTGCGCACATTTTCGAAAATTTACGGTCTTGCTTCCTTACGTATCGGTTACGGAGTAGGCCACAGTGATGTGATCAAGTCCGTTAATCAAGTTCGTGAGCCTTTTAATACTTCGCGTATAGCTCAAGCTGCAGCTAAAGCCTCGCTGGCAGATGACGCCTTCCTTACGTATTGCCGAGAGCAGAATGAAGAGGGCATTAAATATTTGTGCGAACAGTTTGATCGATTAGGATTGCCATACTTCCCTGCATACGGCAACTTCATCTTGTTCGATACGAAGCGTTCATCACCGGAAGTATTCGATGCGCTGCTTCGCAAAGGCATTGTGACTCGAGCGCGCTGGACGCATTATCCTACTTATATTCGCGTTTCTGTAGGCACGCAGAAACAGAATGAAAAATTTATTACTGCCCTTGAGCAAGTTTTACAGGAAGTGATGGTGCTTCAATAGCCTATGACTACAGTTGCTATATTTGGCGTTGGACTGATAGGAGGGTCCCTGGCTCTATGCTTCAAGGGAGATCCTTCGATCAAGGTGATCGGCTATTCCAATCGGCCTTCCTCCATCGAGAAATATTTACAAAGAGGAGTCGTTGATGCAGGGACGACTTCTATTCAAGAAGCGGCAGAGGCGGCAGATTTTATATTTTTGTGCGTTCCAGTAGGATTGCTTGATCAATATTTATCTGA
This sequence comes from Paenibacillus sp. GXUN7292, assembly GCF_050864975.1. Taxonomy (NCBI): domain Bacteria; kingdom Bacillati; phylum Bacillota; class Bacilli; order Caryophanales; family Paenibacillaceae; genus Paenibacillus; species Paenibacillus sp. GXUN7292. Next base: position 80,229 of record NZ_JBOZWO010000019.1, read on the forward strand.
GCTTGCCAGATGCAAGCTTAAATCAGGCTGTATCGTAACTGATGTAGGCAGTACAAAATCCTCTGTTGCTGCTTGCGCGCGGGCGGTCAATCTGGGCGATGCAGTATTTATTGGAGGCCATCCTATGGCAGGATCTGAGCGCTCCGGCGTAGAAGCGGCCTCTTCGCATTTATTCGAAAATGCCTACTATGTTTTAACACCGGACAAGCAGACGCCCCAAGCAGCCATAGACCGGCTTACTAAGCTGCTGCTGTGCACGAAGGCGAATATCGTAAAGGTAGATGCCGACGAGCATGACGAGATCGTCGGCGCAATCAGCCATTTGCCGCATCTCATTGCAGTAGCGCTTGTTAATCAAATTAGAGGCTACAATGAGCAAAATGGACTGTATGAGCAGCTTGCCGCAGGCGGGTTTAGAGATATTACAAGAATTGCTTCCAGTGACCCGGTTGTATGGCGCGATATTTTAATTAATAATCGTCAGGTCGTTTTGCAATTGCTGAAGGACTGGAATAAGGAAACGAATAAGTTTATCAGCATGCTGGAGCTGCAAGACGGCGATGCCATTATTGAAGCCTTTACTGAAGCGGGCGAATTTAGAAGCAAGCTGCCTGAAAGGCGAAAAGGAATCATTCAATCTATTTTTGAATGTTATGTAGATGTGCCTGATCATCCTGGCATTATTGGCAGTATCGCCAGTGAGCTGGGCAGTCATCGGATTAACCTGAGCAATATTCATATTATTGAGAGCAGGGAAGATATTCCTGGTGTGTTGAGGCTATCCTTTAAGGATCAGAAAAGCCTGGATGATGCGATTCAGCTATTGAGCAGTATGAATTATTCTGTTCATCAATAGCACCGCAGCAAGCGTTTTGGAATGAAAATAAACAAATTCCAAAACGCTTGTTGACATTTTGGAAGCGTATACATATAATAAAAGTACAGTATGGTTTCTCTCCACTCCTATCCAAAAACTGTAGCACCATATTGGTGCTAGCCACTCTTATGAGTGGCTTTTTTTTTGTCTCGAAGCATTGTTGCAAATTTGCGTAATTATTAGAATTGTTAGGATTATGAGGTTTTGTCGAACGAAGCAGGAATTTGCATTTGAAAATCGAATTGTATACTACAACGCAGACGTGTGTCTAAATTAGGCTTCATACTTTTGATCTAATCTGTTTTTATTTGAATACATATTAAGAATTGACCGCAACTATTTGTTCCCGGGACAGTACAATTATACATAGATGAATCCGGGGAAATAATCTTGCAGGTGGAGGAGGTTCGCCTGTCATGACTGATTCCCAACTGATACGTGAAATAAAGGAAGGTAATGTTGAGCTGTACGCTGAGCTGATGAATCGTTATCAGCGCAAAATTATGGCCTTTATTTTTCATATGCTGAAAAGCGCCAAACTGGAGCTGCTGGCAGAGGATCTATGCTCCGAAACCTTTTACAAGGCCTATCGAAGTCTCCATTCTTTTCGTGAAGTGGATGCTTCTTTTTCTACGTGGCTGTATACGATAGCCCGCAACACCGTGCTGAGCGAGCTGCGCAAGCAGAAAGCGGTCCAAGTATCGATTGAAGACGCTGGGGTAGAGCCGATTGAATCGTTCGAGCTTATGCCAGAGCAGCAAGTGCTTCGCAATGAAAGAATGACGATGGTGCGCGAGGCGATCAATAAGCTGCCTGAAAAGCAGCGTTCAGCACTTATACTTCGTGAATATGATCAGCTTGATTATCAGGAAATTGCATGTATTATGGGGCAGACTGTTAGTTCAGTCAAATCATTGTTGTTTCGTGCACGGGCAAGTGTGAAGGCTCATCTTGAGCCGTATTTTGAACAACCCGCGATGCTTGAAGAAATCGAAGGGATGGATTCGCGATGAATTGCACAGAAGTACAATCATTGTTCGGAAGCTACTGGGATTTGTCCCAAGATAATGATTGTAGAGCTGAGATGGATGAACATATGAAATGCTGCGACAAATGTGCAGAGGAATTTCGTATTTGGGAAGAAAGCGAGCAATTAATTCGTGATTTTTCTGAAGATAATTATATAATAGGTCCGCTTGACCACATCAATCGCTCCGTTATGGACAGAATTTTTAAGGAGCAGTCCTGGATCGCGCCGGTGGCTGACAAAAGCTACTCGTTTACAAAGCAATTCAGGCGTAATTTGGCGATCATTATCGCCGGCTGCATGGCCATATTTGGCTGCTCATTATTTGTGCTTCTGTTTCAGCAGAGGAAGTACACAGGCGGGGCAGAGATCCAAATGATGTCAGGCTTGATGGATACAGGAATCGCTTCAGCTGAGAAAGCGACTTTGACTTCCGGCTTTTATTCCGAAGTGCCTATAGCTAGTATTAGCGATCCGCTAGTGCTAAAGATTGTTCCGTCATTTCCGCAGTATTACGTGGCGCTGTCTCTGTTAGGATTAGTGATGGCATTGCTGATGCTTAATTGGCTTTCGCGAACTAGAAGCTGAATATTACTTTGGATTAGGAGTTGTATTTGTTGAAAATAGGCTTCGTTAGACATGGACAAACCGATTGGAATAGCCAAGGTATTACTCAAGGGCAGACGGATATACCGTTGAATGAAGCAGGGATAGCGCAAGCTAAGCAGCTGGCTGCCCGATTGCAGCAGGATGAACAAATATGGGAGGCGGTTATTTCCAGTCCGCTTTCAAGAGCTTACGATACTGCCGCTATAGTAGCTGAGGCTCTTCAATTGCCGCTGCTGGCGCCAGACAGGCGGGTGCAGGAACGAAATTTCGGGCAAATAGAAGGAACAGCTGAACCGGAGCGGATCGAGCGCTGGGGCAAGGATTGGCGAAGCCGTTCCGAGCATTATGGGGTGGAGCCGGATGAAGCTGTATTTGAACGCGGCATGAGTTTTTTGAATGATTTGCGCGCATCGGCTCAATATGATAATGTTCTGCTTGTTTCGCATGGCAGCTTTATAGCGGTTATGCTTAATCAGCTGTGCTCTGACCTGAAGGACGAAAGATTAATGAATCTCTCCTATTCCATTTTGAGCTGGAATGAGGATGATTGGATTCCTTTGCTATATAACTGCACTCGCCATTTGGTCGAGAAATAAGCTTCGCTGGCTGACGCCAGCGAGCTTTTTTTATTTTCATGCCTAGTTTGAAACAATAAAAACTATCCCATACTAAAGCTAGTTGAGCTTAAGGAGGGGAGAACGCGATGAATTTGTCAGACATGCTAGTGTATGCGGATATCCAGCAGCTTAATAGAATTGCCGATATGTACAAATGTGATTGCAGCAGCAACTCAAAGCATGACTTGATTCAATCCATTTTGGCGGCAATGAGCAGCAAAGCATTTGATGAGCATGTCCATAAAATGACGCTTGAAGAGCTGCGATTCGTCAACACGCTGTTGTTTGAAACGAAAAAAGCTTACAGCATGGAGGATCTGATCGCTCGGGCCCAGCAGAGCAGATTTGAGCAGGAGAGCGACCGGCTGCATGCTGTTAACGGCGTTCAAGTCGCATTGCAGAGCGCAAACGCTGCAGGAAGCGCCGATTCTGCTGTCAAGCAGTCAAAAGGGGTTAAACGAAAAGCTGAGCAGAAGCTCAAATCCGTGCAAGAAACGGTCAAAAGCCCGCGAGAGATGATAGCAACCTTTAAACATCGAGGTTGGCTGTTCAATGGCTACAGCGGCCCAAATAAATATTTATTTCATGTCCCTCAGGATATGAAGCAAAGATTCCAAAAAATTATGCTGCACAGCTTTGCACAAAAGCTGGAATATTGCAATGAACCGGAAGCATACCGTGATGAACAGCTGTTGTTTGAGGATGATATCACTATTTTTTTGCGATATGCTCAGCAGAATGACATTCAGCTGGCGGCTGACGGCTCGATGTATAAGCGTTGGCTGACGGCAATATTGGATAGGCTTAGCGTTGGAGAGCAGCCGCCGGCCAAAGGGGAATGGCGATTCGGTTACGGGCGTCATTTCAATCATTACCCGAATCGTTTTTCGCTGCTCTATGATTTTTGCAGGTTCTCTGGTTATATTGCCGAGCAATCAAATGAGCTTCTTGCGATTACGCCTGCAGGCGAGGCAAGGCTGCTTGCTAAAAATGAGCAGGAAATCTCGCGACTGTATCAGTACTGGCTGAAGCAATACAAATTGCCTATTCCTAATCTTGAGGCTATTGTAAACTGGCTTGCCGAGTTATGCGGCAGGTGGGTGACAATTGCTTCGATCGAACAAATATTGCTGCCCTATATCAAGCCGTATTTTTACGATTCCGCGCAGTCTATATTGGAGCAGCGAGTCATTGCGATGCTGCTGCATCTTGGCTTGCTGCGCATTGGTGAGCATGCTGCTGCAGGCAGAGTCATCCGTATTACTCCGCTTGGCAAAGCGGTAATTCAAGGCACCTATAAGTTCTGAGCTGCAGTACAGTAGATAACCAGGCTAAATGCTGCGTTGACATTCGACTGGCACATTGGTAAAATTTCCCCACCGAAGGGAGATGAAGCAATTGCTTATACCATACAAAGGAATAATTCCTACACTGCAGCAGGATTGCTATGTAGCAGAGGGCGCAAAAATAATCGGCGATGTCGCAGTTGGCCCGCAGAGCACAATCTGGTTTAATGCTGTGCTAAGAGGAGATTTGGCGCCTATTAGAATTGGCAGCAGGTGCAACGTTCAAGACGGTGTTGTGGGACATGTAAATACAGATCAGCCGCTTCTATTGGCGGACGAGGTTTCTATAGGCCATAGCGCCATTATCCACGGTTGTACGATAGGCAAAGGCACTTTAATCGGAATGGGGGCCATAGTACTTAACGGGGCTGAAATTGGTGAATATGCTTTAATAGGAGCCGGTTCAATAGTAACCGAGAACAAAAAAATACCTTCCTATACGCTTTCTCTCGGATCACCAGCCAAAGTCGTACGTGAATTGACAGAGGATGATCTTACGCGAATGAGAAGAACGATGGAGAGCTACGTGACGAAAGGAATCGAATATAGGATCTCTTAAACGCAAGAAGGCGGAGGTGCATCCTATGGATAAAATGAAAGTCGCATACGAGGCTATGCTTGGCCTGGCAGCGGAAATGGTGCTGGATGAGGCTTTGCGTACGTTCGCGCTTAACAAATTGAATGATGAAATTGATAAGTCATTGGCTGCCGGAGATGAAAGCACATTTCACGCATTAGTACAGCAGCGCAATGAGCTTACTTCATATTAAGTTTTAATAAGCTTCCATGCTAATTAAGGCACTAAGCTCGCCTGGTCTAGCATTTGGAAGCTTTCTTTTGTAGAATAATAGTGATCAGTAAAAAATGATATGCAGCTAGGAGTGGATGCGCGGAATGAAGTTTAGTGAAATATCTGCGGAGGAATGGGGTTCCCTGCAGCCATATCTCGACACCTGCCTGCTCCCTGTTACAGGGTTGACGGGCATTGAGCAGCCCTTTGAGGCGACAGAGCAGCTTGAGAAATTGCGGGATATTATGGATTTGATTGAAATTCCGTTTAAGGGAAGGGTTGTTACTTACCCGGCAATGCATTTCTATACTAACGACGAGGCTTCGCGTAATATGCTGGAGCAAGTATGCAAATCTTTGAAAAAAACAGGTTTCAAGCATGTATTAATTGCTACAGCGCAGGCCGGGCTTGATGTTGCAGTGAATAACGCCAGTATGGTGCTTCGGCCGGAGCATGACGGAAGCTTGCCTGAAAGCAGCAAGGTAGCTGTAATGATGAGAGAGCTTTGGAATGGACAAGCTACATAAATTTGGTCTTTTTATGAATAATAAAGCAGGAATGTGGAGAAAACAAAACCAACATATATTCAAATGTGACAAAATGACAACAAATTATTGAACGTCATTTCCAATAGGCCTCAAATATTGTGCCAAATTCTTGACGCTCTTATATTGCTAGGCTATTATAAGTTATGTCCTAGTTCGTCATTTGTTTTGCCGTGCGGCAAAACGCGAGATATGGTTGGCAAAAAGGGGGTTAGAACAGAAGATGAGTAACCACGAACAACACGAGGCGGAGCATCGCCCGGCTAAACGCAAAGAGATGTCCCGGCGTCAATTTCTTTCTTATACGCTCGGCGGCACAACTGCTTTTATGATGGGTGGCGCTGTTTTGCCAATGGTTCGTTTTGCAGTTGACCCTCTTCTAGCAAAGAAGAGTGAGGGAGCCTACGTAAAGGTTGTTGAGGTCAGCAAAATTACGAATGAACCGCAAGAATTCAAATTTAAAATTCATCAGGTAGACGGATGGTATGAAAGCGATCCGGAACTGGTGGCCTGGATTTCCAAAGATGATGCAGGAAACATTTTTGCACTATCACCAGTGTGCAAGCATTTGGGCTGTACGATTTTTTGGAACACGAAGGGCTTGAACGAGTACGATTGTCCTTGTCATGATGCGCGTTATACGAGAGATGGTAAAAACATTACCGTTGCTCGATTGCCGCTTGATGAGTACGATGTCAAAGTAAACGAAGAAAATGGCTTCGTCTATTTAGGACCAATTAAACCGAACTCAAGAGTTAAGTAAGGAGGCGTAACTGCAGATGTTTAAAACTGTTTACAACTGGATTGACGAACGTCTTGACATTACGCCGCTTTGGAGAGATGTAGCCGACCATGAGGTGCCTGAGCACGTTAACCCGGCCCATCACTTCTCGGCTTTCGTTTACTGTTTTGGCGGATTGACGTTTTTCATTACAGTTATTCAAATTTTGTCAGGCATGTTCCTGACAATGTACTACGTGCCGGATATTATTAACGCTTATGCGAGTGTTGATTTCCTGCAGCACCAAGTTGCGTTTGGACAAATTGTTCGCGGTATGCACCATTTCGGTGCCAGCTTGGTTATCGTAATGATGTTCCTACATACTTTACGTGTATTCTTCACAGGTTCTTACAAAGCGCCTCGCGAGATGAACTGGGTTGTCGGAATGTTGATTTTCTTCATTATGCTAGGTCTAGGCTTTACAGGCTACCTGCTTCCGTGGGACAACAAAGCTTATTACGCAACAAAAGTTGGGGTTGAAATTGCAGCTTCCGTTCCATTCATCGGTTCCTACATTGCTGACTTCCTATACGGCGGCGACATTGTAGGCGCGCAGACGCTGACTCGCTTCTTCGCGATTCACGTATTTTTCTTGCCAGGTGCGCTAATAGCGTTATTGGCAGCGCATTTCCTGATGATTCGGAAACAGGGCATTTCAGGACCGTTATAAGCGAAAAGGAGGGGTAACGTATGGCTCAAGATCATTCATCAAAAGAAAAGGTAGTATACGTTGGTGATTCGCGAGTAAAGAAAGTTAACCATTCGAATATTCCGCCAGACTTTTCCGCTTATCCGGGAAAATCTGAAGCATTTATACCGTATTTCTTGCTTAAGGAATGGATGGTTGGTGTAGTAGTGTTGGTTGGGTTTTTGGCTTGGGTTGTCGCTGAGCCTGCGCCGCTAGGTTATCCGGCAGATCCGACGAATGCATCCTTTATTCCGATGCCTGACTGGTACTTCCTGTTTCTATATCAATTCTTGAAGTATCCATATGTATCACAGGATTATGTATTGTTAGGTACAATTGGTATTCCGGGCATTATGTTCGGCGGCTTGCTGCTGGCTCCATTCCTGGACACTGGGAAAGAGCGCCGCTTCTACCGTCGTCCAATTGCTTCCTCGCTAATGATTCTTACATTGGCGGCTTGCGTGTACTTGACATATTTCTCTTGGGATCATTATCAACATATGCTTGAAGAAAATGGACAAACACCAGAGCATCATTTGCGCGCTGAGCGTGCCAAAGAAGCGATTGAGGCAGGCAAGCCTCGTCCTAATCCGCTTAAGAAGGCAGCGATTATCGACGCGGATGATCCAGCAATGGAAATTGCCAAAACAGCTAACTGTATCGGCTGCCATGCGGCTGACTTCTCAGGCGCAAGCGCACCTGCTCTAACAGGAGTAGGAAACCGCATGACAACTGAGGAAATTGCACAGGTTATTACAGAAGGACGTAATAATGGTGCGATGCCAGGCTTTGCAGATTCCTTGTCTGCAGACGAAATCAATCAGCTTTCTGTATGGCTGTCCAAGCAAAAGCAGTAATAATAAGCAAATCATTCAAAAACCTGATCGTATCGTATACGGTCAGGTTTTTTGAAAATAAGCAGGTTAAGGTTTTCTATCGAAAGGATTCGATGCAATGAATTTATCTTTTTTTTGGAGCCGTTCCTTTTTGCTGAACCGCACTTTTTTATGGCTCTTGTTTATCGTGAATTTTTTAGGAACAATATATGGATACATATGGTATGGCGGTCAGCTCGAGCTTACAGCAGCGACTAAACCTTTATGGATGCTCGTATTCGTTCCGGATTCGCCGACTGCAAGCTTGTTTTTTACTCTGGCTTTACTTTACTTATTATTTCCTCCAACAGGAAAGAGCAAGCTCGTCCGTTACGGCAGAATGTTTATTGAAGGTTTAGCTGTAGTATGTTCAGTTAAATATGGGGTATGGGCAGTTGCTATCATCTTGGCTGGCATTTATCAAGGCGGCGATATTTATGCAACGGATATGATGCTCATTGTCTCTCATTTGGGGATGGCGATAGAAGCTCTATTATATATGCGGTTTATGACTGTTAGTAAGTCTATGCTAGCTGCTGCTACCTGCTGGCTGCTGCTTAATGATACAGCAGATTATACGTATGGGATTTACCCGAATTTGCCTTATGAGCTTAAAGATCAAGTACAGCAAGTAAAAATATTTACGTATTGCTTATCCTTGTGCAGCTTGCTGTTAGCTTTGCTTCTGCATCGGGGCAAAAAGTCGTAATAAATAAGGACAACCCTTCATAGTTTTATAGTGGAGGGATGTTCATGAGAGCCAAAATCATTATTTTTTCTTTATTCGGTGCTGTGCTGCTAGCTGGTTCTTTTGCAGTTTTAACGAAGTCCTTTGCCGCGGGTTATTCCGCCCCAACAACGGCTGCGCAAAATGCAGAGCTGCTGGAGCAGCTGGAAGCATCTATTAATAAAATTTATGAGGCTGCAGTCATTGATAATAGACAAGCTGGCTATGTGGAGCTGCAAAAGCTGAAGAAATATGTTGAACGTTACTTGGAAAAAAGCACTGATGTGCGGTTAACCGGCTGGCAGCAATTGCGGCATGAGGTTGAACGGCTGAGCATCAGCATGGAATCAGGCACGCTAGCGGTTAATTGGCATCAGCAGGCTGCCAAGCTCAGGCTTGCTATTGATTCGCAGATTCGGCCTCAAACAGCATTATGGCTGCAATATCAGCTGCTGCTAAAAGAAGATATTGCTCTGCTGAAAAAATCGTTATATGGGCAGTCTGATGGATTTATTCAAGCCGCGAGAGGGATTATGACGAGCATTGAAGGGAAATATGACCGTTTGAAGCTTGCCGGGTATATGGAGCAGGAGCCTGCAGTAATTGCCGCTGTTGAAGAGCGGATCGCTCACACCAAAAAACTGCTGTTCGACAAGCCTTATGCCACTAAAGAAAAACGTAATGAAATTGTAGCTTCTGTTGATGCGCTACATACAGTGTTTATCTCTTTATTTCCAGACAACACTCAAAGTATTGCTGCCTCCGTCTTGATTGTCGGTCCGGAATCAGAGGCGCTTGGATGGACGCTGTTTTTTGGCGGTTTTATTTTTACTGTGCTTGCATTCGTAAGCTGGCGCAAATATAAGCTGGCGCCTTACGGTGTGAAGCCTATTGCCAAGGGGTAGGGTTACAGCTATTCCTCTTTAAAGCCTTCTCCAAGCACATCATGCACATCATTTATTATAATAAATGCGCGAGGATCGTTGCGGCGAACAATTTCCTTTAGACGACGTGTTTCTTGTCTTGGGACAACGCAGTAAACGACCTCTTTTTTTTGATTGGAATACGCTCCCTTGGCAGCAAACAAAGTGACGCCTCTTTCTAATTGCAAAGATATATCATCTGCTATTTGCTTGCTTTGATCAGATATGATGGAAAAAGCTTTGGCAGAGTATGCGCCGTCTTGAATAAAATCAATAATTTTAGAGGCGATAAATACTACAACCAGTGTGTAAAGAATTTTGTCAATAGTTACGTAAAGCAGTCCTGACATAATAATGACAGCATCGAAGCTCAAAATAATTTGCCCCATACTGTAGCCCCGCTTGCGAGAAATAATCCGGGCAATAATATCAATTCCTCCAGTAGTGCCTCCAAATCGAAATACGATGCCCAAACCGGCTCCCAGTGAAACCCCTGCATACAATGCGGCAAGCATATAATCATGGCTGCCTTGAAACGGCACGACATAGCCAAGCTTAATGAGCTGTTCAAATACAGCCAAAAAAGCGGATAGAGACAAGATGCCCAGCAGCGTGTACACCATTTGTGATCTGCCAAGCTGCTTCCAGCCAATCAGAAATAGTGGAATATTAAGCACAAGTGTAGTGATGGAAAGCGGCAGGCCAAGCGCATAATTGAGCAGAACCGCTATGCCGGTTACACCGCCTTCCATTAACTGATTAGGGACGATAAAGTAATGCAGGCCAAAGGAGTAAATGGCTGTGCCAAGCATAATCGCCAATATAGATCGCCAGTCGCGAAAGTTCGAAAGCATGATTGTAAGCTCCTTTGCTTCACGTTATTACTATATAGTATGGTGAATTTGAACTTTCAAAAAACATTGATTTTATGAACTGTGTTACGGTAACATATACATATAGTTTATGTTGGAAAGGAAATGCAGGATGACGCAGAAAACTTTGCAGGATGTTCAACGAGAAGTCGATGAGTATATATCTCAATTTAAGGTCGGCTATTTCAGTCCGCTTGCCTTAATGGCTAGAATGACGGAAGAAGTTGGCGAGCTTGCCCGCGAAATCAATCATGCTTACGGCGAGAAGCCGAAAAAAACAGACGAAGCAGAAAACTCTGTTGAATTAGAGCTGGGGGATATACTTTTTCTGCTTGCATGCTTTGCAAATTCGCTTAATATTGATCTGGCAGAAGCCCACAGCAAGGTGATGGATAAGTTCAACAGCCGGGATGCGAACCGCTGGGAGCGCAAGACGCAAGACGAACTGTAGTCAAGCTTATGACATATGCTGTAACATCAGTCTGTGTACAAGGAGGATGGACAGATGGATGGAGCAGCATGTGTGAAAAAAGCATATGAATTTATATTGCGCAACGATTTTGAATCGGCTATCTATTGGTTTGAGAAGGCAATTGAGCTCGAGCCTCGAGTAGCTGATTATTATTATCGCTGTTCAATTTCATGTGCGCGAAGCGGCAAATGGCAAAAAGCAATGGATTATGCCAAGCATGCGCTGTTGCTTGAGCCTCACAATCAAGAATTTCTTTATCAAGCTGAGGTAGTTGAAGCAAGATTGCTATATATTACTGCGCAGCAAGCAATTGAAGCTAAACCTCCGCAATGGACCATCGCAATTGAGCAGCTGGAGCGGTCATTTGAGCTTGATGCTCTGAATTTTGAAGTGCCTTTTACATTAAGTATGGTTTATGATGCTGCCGGAGATATAGAGAAGGCGTTGAAATACGTTCGAGAAGCATTAAAGCTGTCTCCTGACCATGCCGCAGCACGCACTTTATTTGCAAATATTAAAAGAAAATACCGTAAGATTTCCAATAAACGAAATAGACAATGAAAAGGTGATTATGATGACAATCGATAAAATTAGAGTGGCAGTAACGGGAGCAGGCGGACGCATGGGCCGTGAAGTATTGAAAATGGTGCTGGAGGATGAAGCGCTGCAGCTGGTTGCTGCCATTGATCCTTCAGCAGGACCTGTTGATGCAGGCTTGTTAGTCGGCAAGGGCGATACCGGCGTCATTATTAATCCATCTTTAGAGGATGCGCTGGGCAGCTCAAATGCGGATGTTCTAATTGATTTTACTGTTCCTCAAGCAGCATACGGCAATACGAAAACAGCTATCCAGTATGGCGTGCGCCCTGTAATTGGTACTACAGGCTTTACTGCGGGTCAAATTGAAGAGCTTAAGCAGCAATGCGAGGAAAAAGGCATTGGCGGACTTATTGCGCCTAACTTTTCAATCGGTGCTATATTGATGATGAAATTTGCAGCTGAAGCTTCTAAATACTTGCCTCATGTTGAAATCATTGAATATCATGGTGATCAGAAGCTGGACGCGCCGTCAGGCACTGCTGTTAAAACAGCCGAGCTTATTTCTGAGGTGCGCGAAGAGCTTAGACAGGGCAATCCAAAAGAGGAAGAGACGATTGAAGGCGCACGTGGCGGCTATTACAACGGCTTTAGAATACATAGCGTGAGACTGCCGGGTGTATTCGCGCAGCAGGAGGTTATTTTCGGCGGATTTGGGCAAACGCTCAAAATTCGCCACGATTCCTATGACAGAGCGGGCTATATGCCAGGCGTCAATATGGCGGTTAAAAAAGTAATGGGCTACACCGGCCTAATATACGGCTTCGAACATATTATGGATTAGCGCAACCGATGCGCGAGAGGGGAAACTCATGCTAAACATTGCATTTATAGCTCACGACAGAAAAAAAGAAGAAATGGTTAATTTTGTTACGGCCTATGAATCTGTATTTAAAGAATATCATTTGTTTTCAACAGGCACGACGGGTCAGCGAATTATGGAGCAGACAAATTTGTCCATTCATCGTTTTTGTTCAGGTCCGCTTGGCGGCGATCAGCAGATTGGAGCACTCGTTGCTCAAAATGAGATGGATTTGATCATTTTTTTGCGTGATCCTTTAATGGCTCAGCCGCACGAGCCTGATATTATAGCTTTGCTGCGCCTTTGCGATGTGCAAGGCATTCCTGTAGCAACTAATATCGCAACTGCAGAGCTGCTTGTAAGAGCTTTGCAGCGTGGTGATTTTGCTTGGCGTGAGCTCGTTCATAAGTATAAGCCAGGAGTGACTGAATAATGGACAAGCTCGATATTCTTGTATTTGGCGCGCATGCAGACGATGCCGAAATCGGTATGGCTGGGACGATAGCAAAGCATGTGCAAGCCGGATTCAAGGTAGGAGTATGCGATTTGACTGAAGCTGAAATGTCTTCTAATGGCACCGTAGAGCTGCGTCGGCAAGAAGCCGATGCGGCTTCCGCGGTGCTTGGTTTATCCGTGCGCAGCAACTTGAAGCTGCCGGATCGGGGGCTGCTTGGTACTCGCGACCAGCTTGATTTAATCGTTGCCGAAATCAGGAAGTATCGGCCCAAAATCGTATTTGCGCCTTATTGGGTTGACAGGCATCCTGATCATATTGCATGCAGCAAGCTGATTGAAGAAGCGGTATTTAATGCCAAATTACGCAAATATATGCCGCAGCTGCCGGCTGTTCAAGTCGAACAGCTTATTTATTATTTTATTAATGATGTAGAGAATGTTTCGTTAATGGTTAACGTAACCGATTATTATGAACAGAAAAAGCAGGCGCTTATGGCTTACCGCTCACAATTTGAAGCAGCGGCGGGCGATCTGGACCGTGTGTCCACGCCGCTTACAAATGGCTATATAGATAAGGTAGAAGCCAGAGATTCCTTGCTCGGCCGCATGAGAGGCTGGAGCTACGCAGAAGGCTTCGCCATCAAGCAGCCATTTGGCATTTCATTGTTTGAATAATGGAGAAGCATAATAGAAAAGGAGGTGCCCGTTACATGGTCAAGAAATTAAAAATTGGTATTACATGCTACCCGACGCTTGGCGGATCAGGTGTCGTGGCAACTGAGCTGGGCAAGCTGCTTGCTGAGCGTGGCCATGAAATTCATTTTATTACACATAGCATTCCTTTTCGATTGGGCAGATTTCATAAAAATATTTTTTTCCATGAAGTAGAAGTAAATGATTATTATGTGTTTCGTTATCCGCCTTACGACTTGTCTCTAGCCAGCAAGATGGCCCAAGTGGCCAATATGCATCAGTTGGATTTGCTGCATGTTCATTATGCGATTCCGCATGCTGTATGCGCTTATTTGGCTCAGCAAATGGTTGGAAAACAGCTTAAAACAGTAACAACCCTGCATGGCACAGACATTACAGTGCTTGCACAGGATGAATCCTTGAAAGATTTGATTCGGTTAGCTATACATAAAAGCGACGCTGTAACGGCTGTATCCAAAGACTTGATTCAAGAAACACAAAGACTGCTCGATATAGCTTCACCTATTGATCTTACGTACAATTTTGTAGACAAACGAGTCTATTATCCGCGAGATGTGTCGAATATGCGTTCCGACTATGCGGCACCCCATGAAAAAATATTAATGCATATTTCTAACTTTAGACCGGTTAAAAGAGTAAGTGATGTAGTCGATATATTTCAGCATGTGCAAAGTAAAATGCCAGCTAGGCTGCTGCTTGTCGGCGAAGGGCCTGAGCAATCAAAAATTCAGCACAAGGTGCAAAGCTTAGGGCTTGAGGATAAGGTGAGCTTCCTTGGCAAGCAGGAGGATGTTGCACAGGTTATTTCTATGGCGGATGTCCTGCTGCTGCCTTCAGAGAAGGAAAGCTTTGGACTCGTAGCCCTGGAAGCGATGGCATGCGGAGTGCCGACTATAGGCTCCAATGCCGGAGGAATACCGGAGCTTGTTACACACGGGGTAACAGGATTTTTGTCAGACATCGGCAATGTGGAGGAAATGTCGGACTATGCCGTCAAATTGCTGAGCGGGGATGAGCTGCATAAGCAATTCAAGGAAGCTTGTATTCATCGGGCAAGGCACGAATTTTGCAATGATATTATTACAACGCAATATGAGCAAATTTATTACAGGGTTTTGGGCATTGATGTGGATTTGCCAATTCCGATCTGCTCGGACTAATGAATAATAAATAAAGAGCTGGTGGTGGAAGCCGTGATAATGGAGCTGCCGCAAATGATGGTGAAGGCTTTGCCCATCGTAAGGCGATTGGAGGAGGCTGGCCATAGCTGCGTATTTGTGGGGGGCGCTGTGCGCGATACGCTGCTAGGCTTGCCTATCGCAGATATTGATTTGGCAACCTCGGCTCTGCCGGAGCAAACGATGGCCTTATTCGAACAAGTAATCCCTACAGGACTGCAGCATGGAACGGTCACCGTTGTCTGGGACAAGCAGACCTATGAAATTACTACCTTTCGTGAAGACTCCAGTTACGAGAAGCATAGAAAGCCGCAGTCTGTTCATTATGTGTCTAGCTTGCTTGCGGATTTGAAGCGGAGAGACTTCACGATGAATGCGATGGCTTTTTACGCTGACGGTAAGCTTGCCGATCCTTTTAATGGAAGGCAGCATCTGGCTCGGTCGATGCTCTATTCGGTAGGCTCTGCAGAAGAAAGGTTTGAAGAGGATGCGTTAAGAATGCTGCGCGGCGTCAGGTTCATTGCAGTTTATGAGCTGGCGCCTGCTATTTCGATGTGGCGTGCTATTAAATCAAGACGAAGCCTGATGAAGCATATCGCCATGGAACGGGTTCAAGCTGAGCTTGATAAGCTTCTTCAAGCGAGCAATCCCTATAGAGGCCTCCGATGGCTGATCGCAAGCGAGTTGCTGCTGCATGTAAAAGTGCCGCTGGCGAAGGAAGTAGACTTTAGACTTTGTATTATGAGTAGCAAGCTGGACAAGCTTCGTTCATTGCATAGGCTGGATAAGCTTGATTTGCGCTGGGCTGCATTTTTTATAGCTGCTCTGAATTTATCAGCAGCTGAGCATTGGCTTGAGCAATTACGCTTTTCAAATTCAAGAAAAAGTCAAATTATGCTTATTTTACGTCTGCATGCTTCCGCAGTGGAGATCAAAAATAAAGAAGGGGAAATAAGCTCGCACGAATGGGCAGCTATTATAATTGAATATGGCAAGCAAACCGTCTATTACTGGTTGCATATTACGGAGGCTCTGCTTAATCATAGTCAATTGCCTTTTGCTTTAGCGGAATTGAAGCAATTAAAAGATCACGCAGATCTCATCCCTTTGAGCACTCTGAAGGAGCTTGCTATTACAGGGAAGGATTTGCAGCAGATAATGAATAAGCCGGCAGGCCCTTGGGTTAAACAATTGCTGCAAAAATTGCTGCTGAGTGCCGCATTGGGTGAAGTAAGCAATAATTATGATCAATTGGCAAAGCATGCGCTAGCCTGGAAAAACGAGGTTGAATGAATGAATCCATTAATAAAGCTATTTCATAATTATCCAGCAGGCTTTATCTCTGGAGCTAAGCTTAGCGAAGAGCTTGGTGTAAGCCGGACAGCCATCTGGAAGCAAATACGCAAGCTTGAAGCTCAAGGGTATGAATTTGAAGCATCTACCAAGCTCGGCTATCGGCTCGTAAGTGCTCCAAAGCTCATTAATGAAGAACAGCTGAAAAAGAAATTAAGGACCGAACGCTTTGGCAAGCAGCTAAAACTGTTTGATGCCGTTGACTCCACCCAAAATGTAGCCAGAGAAGCGGCTGAGAACGGCGCAGCAGAAGGGGCGTTGTTTATAGCTGAGCAGCAAAATAACGGTCGCGGCAGAATGGGCAGAGTTTGGATTTCTCCAGCGGGTAAAGGCATTTGGATGAGTCTTGTGCTTCGTCCTGATATGCCCGTACAGTTTGCGCCTCAGCTTACGCTGTTAACTGCTGTTGCGCTATGCACTAGCCTCAGAGAGCAAACCAGGCTTCCAATCGGAATAAAATGGCCCAATGATTTGCTGATCGACAGAAAAAAAATTAGCGGCATATTGCTGGAATCAACAGCAGAGGATACTCGATTGAAGTATATTATTGCGGGTATCGGAATCAGTGTCAATTTATGTGATGCGGATTATGAGGCGGAAATGCTAAGTAAAGCAGTATCGCTTAGAATGGCAGCAGGCAGACAATTTGATCGGGAGGATATTATTGCCCATTTCTTAGAGAAATGGGAGCAACTGTATGATTTGTACAAGCTGCAGGGCTTTCAGGCGATAGTCCCTTTATGGGAATCATTGTCGGTCTCAATTGGAAAAGCTGCAGTGATTACTACTCCACAAGGTGTTATTATAGGAGTGCCGACAGGTCTTGAGGAAAGCGGAGCGATTAAAGTTCGTCTTGAGGACGGATCTGAAAAATCTATTTTTTCAGCTGAGATGGGCGAACCTTTGGATTGATGCCGCCGAGCAATAATAATTGGATTCATGTTGTTGTTTACGAATCGGCCACAATTTGATACTATAAATTTTGACAGGCGGTATTCCTTGAAGCTGCACTGTCGCGGGCAAGAAAAATTTCAACACGGATTGTAAAAGATTAACAATGCGTACTCTGCTCTGAGCCGAAGGGACCGAGACAGAAGGAAGCGGTGTTCTCTAATGTTTCCTTTTCAGTTAAGGGACCTTTTTAGCAATGGCTAAAAGGTTTTTTTGTGTTTAAAATATCCTTAAGGGGATGGTACTGATGAGGAAAAAGCTGACAATAACAAAGATTAAGGACATGAAAAAGCAAAATCAACCGATATCTGTGCTTACTGCATATGATTATCCTTCTGCGAAAATTGCGGAAGAAGCCGGCATCGATGTAATATTGGTTGGCGATTCATTGGGCAATGTAGTGCTAGGCTATGATACAACAATTCCAGTGACGCTGGATGATATTATTTATCATACCAGAGCTGTTGTCCGCGGTGCAGCAAATACATTTATCGTTGCAGATATGCCCTTTATGACTTATGGGGCTGGAAAAAAAGCGACGCTTCGCCATGCTGCCCAAATTATGCAAAAAGGCGGCGCTCATGCTGTAAAGCTTGAAGGCGGGCAAGAAATCGCATCAGAAGTTAAAGCGCTGGTTGAGGCGGGCATTCCTGTTATGGGGCATATTGGCTTGACCCCTCAGGCGGTTCATCAAATAGGCGGTTATAAAGTTCAAGGCAAGGATGAAGCAGATATTAAACGGCTCGTTAAGGATGCGATTGCGCTTGAAAAAGCTGGCGCATTCAGTATTGTCGTTGAATTGATGACGGAAGAAGCGGCCTATGCGATTTCAAGCAGCGTCAATATACCTACAATCGGTATAGGCGCAGGCAGGGGCTGTGACGGGCAAGTGCTTGTTTATCATGATCTGATCCAATATTCATCGCCTTATATCCCTAAAAAATTTGTAAAAACCTATGCTGATGTCGGTACTACGATCAAGCTTGCTATAGAACAATACGTTTCTGATGTGAAGAGCAAAGCATACCCTGCAGAAGAGCATGCCTTTCAGCCTGCGGCTGAGGCGCCAGCTGCATTATATGGAAATATTGATGGGGATGCCAAGCAGAAGGGGACGAGCGAGTCATGATGATATGCCGAACAATAAAAGATTTAAAGTCACATTTAAACGATTTGCGTGAATCGGATAAAACAGTAGGCTTTGTGCCTACAATGGGTTTTTTGCATGAAGGTCATGCAAGTTTGATGCGTGCTGCAAGAGAACAAAATCAAATTGTTGTGCTTAGTATATTTGTCAATCCGATGCAATTTGGTCCGAATGAAGATTTGGACCGTTATCCGCGTAATGAGGAAAGAGATATTGAGCTTGCTGCTGCCTGCGGTGTTGATCTTGTCTTTTTGCCGTCAGTGGAGGAAATGTATCCTAAAAAGCCGCTTACTTCAATCAAGATTGCACAAATTACAGATCAGCTGTGCGGAGCATCCAGACCAGGGCATTTTGATGGCGTTGGATTAGTCGTAAGCAAGCTGTTTCACATCGTGAATCCAAGCAGAGCCTATTTTGGCATGAAGGATGCGCAGCAGGTAGCCGTTATCGAGCAGCTTGTCCATGACTTGAATATGGATGTGGAAATTGTAAAATGCCCGATTGTGAGAGAGCCTGACGGGCTTGCATTGAGCTCAAGAAACGTTTATCTGACAGCAGAACAGCGTATTGAGGCGGTCGCCTTGTCGCAGGCTATGCGAATGGCGACTGAACTGTATGAGCAGGATGGTGCAGCTACAGGACAATTATTATTGCAAAAAGTTACAGCCAGAATTAATAAAGAACCATTGGCGAAAATTGACTATGTGCAATTGCTCGCCTATCCTGAGCTAGAGCAAATCGATTTAACTCAAAAGCTGTCAGACAATGACAAGGAGCTGCTGCTCGCGGTAGCTGTATATTTTGGGAAAACAAGATTGATTGACAATAGTTTATTAGTGCCTGTGGAGGTGATGACCCATGTATAGAACGATGATGAAGTCCAAGCTGCACCGTGCCACAGTAACGGAAGCAAATCTTAACTATGTTGGCAGCATAACGATTGATGCAGCTCTGATGGAGGCTGCCAATATTTTGGAAAATGAAAAAGTGCAGATTGTGAACAACAATAATGGAGCAAGACTGGAAACCTATGTTATAGTTGGAGAAAGAGGTTCTGGTGTTATTTGTTTAAATGGCGCGGCAGCACGATTGGTTCAGCCGGGTGACCAGGTTATTATTATTTCATACGCAATGATGACGGAGGAAGCAGCCCGGAACTATAATCCGACTGTAGTTATACTCGGTGAAAACAATAAGCCCGTTCAAATAATGGGCACAGAACCGCATTCTACAATTGTCTGATGAGTATGAAAACATCCTGAACGACAGAGAATGTACGTATCAACTCCTTAGTTCATTTGCAAAGGCGGGATGCGTCATTTTTCAACATATGTTTTCAACGATGAACGAGATGCTGGATCATATTATTGAGCAGTACCCTTGTGCCAATGAAATACAAAAGGACGAGTTCCATCAGCAGCTGCTTGAGCTGAAGCATGCAAGTGATTTATGCATCGAGCAATGGCTGCAATTTGAGGAAAAATGGACCTGCTTTGCCGAATCGCAAAATAGCTGCCAAGCTGTAGAAATGGATGAGCATATGCAGCAGTCATCAAAAAGCGATACTGTTTCATCGTCGATTTCTGCAAATCAGATAGCTCAGGATTATCAATTTAGCCAAACAAACAGCACATTGACTTGGGATGCTGAAAGTGCGCTTCATAAGGGCAAGGGCTATTATAATTTATTTATGTTTTCAGAAGCTGCCGATCAATTCAGCCAAGTGATCCGATTGGCCCCGGAGAGCAATATGGCCCGATTATTTTTGGGCATGAGCATGATGCATATGCAGCAATGGCATGAGGCACAGCGACAATTCCAGTTGCTTATTGTACTGACTGATTATCCAAAGTGGCTTGCACTGGGATATAATGCACTAGGCTGCATACAAGCGATTGAACGAAATTTATCACTTGCCGAGCAGTTTTTCAGGAAAGCTTATGATGTTTATCCGCAGTTTGCGCACTCATTAAATAATCTTGAAGCATGTCTAAGCCAGCCGAAGCAGCTTTCTTTATATTTTGGGAGCACGGAGTTGTGCTGTTTGTGAGAGGATAGGGATGAATGAAGTATGCTGTAATCGATCTGGAAACGACAGGTCATGGAATAGAAGATGAAATCATACAAATAGCTGCAGTAATCGTTGATGAACAATTGAAGGTTGTGGAAACTTACAATTCGTTCGTAAAGCCTTCTGTAGAAATTCCCGCATTTATAACTTCATTGACCGGCATTGATGAAGCAATTGTTGCTGATGCGCCAATGCTTGATGACGTTATTCTAAATGTGATTCCGCTGTTGGATGATGCTGTTCTTGTCGCTCATAATGCGGCTTTCGATGCAGGATTTCTCAACAGAGCTTTAGACCAATGCGGCTATTTGCCTTTTGTAGGCCGCAGGCTTGACACGATTGAAATGCTGCGCGTATTATATCCTTCCATATCCTCTTATCAGCTTGGAGTTGTTGCACAGCTATTTGAAGTATCACATGAGCAGCAGCATCGTGCAGACAGTGACGCAATGGCTACTGCATTAATTTTTATCGAAATGATGAAAAAACTGCGCCAGATGCCGCTGCTTACTTTGCAGCGGCTATCTGTCTTAATAGATGCCGGCAGTGATTTTGGCTGGCTCATACAGCAGACAGAGCAGCTTGTATCAAGTGAAACAGCTTTGGACTCTGCCGAATATGATTATTATCGCCAATTTGCATTGCGCGCCCGGGAATGGACAGAGGAAAAGCCGCCGCGCGAAGAGGCTGCTGCTGATTTGGATATAAGCCAATTAAGCTTTGAGCAATATTTGGATATGATCCAGCATAATTTTAAGCAAAAATTTCCTCAATATGAGGAAAGGACTGCCCAAGTAGAAATGTTCCATCGTGTTTACAATGCGCTCAGCAATGACGAGCATTTATTAATTGAAGCAGGAACTGGAACAGGAAAATCACTAGGTTATTTAATCCCGAGCTTATATTATAGCATTCGCAAAGAAGCGAAAGTTGTCGTAAGTACACATACAATCAACTTGCAGGAGCAGCTGCGTCATCGCGACATTCCTTTATTAACAGAAGTGCTTCCGTTTCCGTTCAAGGCATCGATTTTTAAAGGCAGGGGAAATTACTTATGTCTGCGAAAATTTGAAGCTAAAGTTAACGGTATGGAGCCAATCAGCACGAATGATGATATGCTGACGAGAGCACAGATGGTCGTCTGGCTGAATGAGACGGAAACCGGTGACTACGAAGAATTGAATTTGAGCAATCGCGGCGCAGAGTACTGGTCAGCCGTTTCCAGCGATGCTGACTCTTGTCTGAACAGAGCCTGTCCATGGTTTAAGCGCTGCTTCTATCATCGGGCCAAGCATGAATCTAGCATAGCCGATGTTTGCATAACGAATCACTCCATGCTATTTACAGATATACATGCCGATCATCGCTTGCTGCCTTCATACCGCCATCTTATCGTAGATGAAGCGCATCATGTCGAGGATGTAGCCGGCAAGCATCTTGGCATTCAAATTGCTTACTTGCAATTGCCTCAAATCATCACAAGATTATATAAGGATTCACGTACTGGCATGCTGCTATCACTTCGCTCCAGCTTGAACGAAGAAGTGGATGACCATAAAGAGGCCTGGATAGAGACGATTGATGCAGTCATTCCCCAACTGCAGGAGATTAAGGATCAATGGGATGCCTTGTATGAGCTTATGTTTCAGCTTACGTCAAATGGCTCAGAGGACAACGCAGATACAGGCGGAGTTGTGTATCGGATTTCCAGCCAAGAGCTGCCGAAGCAATGGGAAGCGATAGCTGCTTCAGAATCAAATGTTCATATCGAGCTGAACAGTATAATTACAACGGTTGATAAAATGCTCAATGATATAAAAGAAAGAGCAGAGGAAAGCCAATCCCAAGCTTTAGCAGTTGATATTAATGGAGCTATGCGTGATTTGACGCGAATTAAGGATGAGCTTAGAATATTTGTCAAGCTAGAAAAAAATGATTCTGTCTATTGGATAGAAGCAAATCCTGTTTACCGGTTTCGATCTGTGCAATTATATGCTGCACCAGTAGATGTCAGCGAGCAATTGCAAAAGCATTTTTTTGATGTTAAAGATAGTATTGTACTAACTTCTGCTACTTTAACCGTTCAAAAATCTTTCCAGTATGCAGCTGAACAGCTCGGATTATCAGGATACAAGGAGCAGGGTCGTTTAAAAACGGTTCTATTGCCATCTCCATTTAATTACAGGGAGCAAGCGCTGGTCGTTATTCCTAGAGATTTTCCGGTATTGAAAGGGGCATCCGTCAGCGACAAGTATATTGAAAAATTAGCGCAGTCGCTTGCTGCCGCTGCCGTAGAAACGAAAGGTCGAATGCTTATTTTGTTTACATCCTACCGGATGCTCAAAATGACCTATGAACCATTGAAGGAGCTGCTGGCCGGTACCGACATTACCGTGCTGGGACAAGGAATGGACAGCAGTAACAGGACGAAGCTGACAAGGCGGTTTTTGCAGCATCCTATGACAGTGTTATTAGGAACAAGCAGCTTTTGGGAAGGAGTGGACATTCCTGGCGATGCACTTGTTTGTCTGGCAATTGTAAGATTGCCCTTTCAGCCGCCGAATCATCCATTAGCGGAAGCGAAGGCGGAGCTGCTGCTGCGCAAAAAGCAAAATCCTTTTATGAAGCTGTCTATTCCTCAGGCCGTAATCAGATTTAAGCAAGGATTTGGCAGATTAGTCCGTTCAGCACAAGATAAAGGTATCGTTATTATTTATGATACACGTGTTATAGAGACTTATTATGGAAAGCACTTTTTGTACTCGCTGCCAGGACCCAAAATTGAAACGATGCATGCCGATCAAATGATTGTACGCATGAGAGAATGGCTCAATCCCGCTCAAGTGGAGGTAGAATAATGAAGCAAGCCAAAATATCCGAAGCGGTTGTCAAACGCCTTCCGATTTATTTACAAGTGCTCAATGAATTGCAGTATCATGAAGTGCAAACTATTTCTTCACAGGATTTAGGGGTTAAGCTTGATTTGAATCCTGCTCAAATACGCAAGGATCTTGCCTACTTTGGTGATTTTGGCCGCAAGGGGATAGGATATGATGTTACCTATTTAAGTGAGAAAATCCGCCAGATTTTAAAAGTGGATCAAATTATAAATGTTGCATTAGTAGGAGCCGGTAACCTTGGACATGCGCTTTGCAATTATAATCAGTACTCCAAGGACAATATGAAAATAACCGCTGTTTTTGATATCCATCCTGCTAAGGTAGGGACAAAAATAAATCATTTGATTGTGAAGCCAATGGATGAGCTGAAGGCAACTATCGATGAACAGGAAATTCGCATAGGCATTATTACAGTTCCAGCCCCGGAAGCGCAAAATGTAGCTAATCAATTTATTGATGCAGGCGTAGAGGGCATACTTAATTTTGCCCCTACCGTTTTGCGTGTTCCTGAAGAGGTAAGAATCCATCATGCGGATTTTACAAAAGAGCTGCTTAGCCTTGCCTATTATTTAAACCGAGAGGAAGTTGAAGAGAGTGGGTCAAATTTGGATTAAAGATGGTCTATTTGTAACGATGAACGATGAGCAGCCGGTAGTTAAAGGTCATATGGTAGTAACTAATGATGTCATTACTTATATCGGCGAAGCAGAACCGCCACAGCATTTGCTTGAACAAAATGTGGAGCATATCAACGGTGCGAAGCAAGCTTTTATGCCTGGGCTGGTCAATACTCACGGACATACGCCAATGACGCTGCTGCGCGGCTTTTCTGATGACCAAAATTTGCAGGTGTGGCTGTCGGAAAAAATGTGGCCAATGGAAGCAAAGTATACAGCTGAGGATACTAAAAATGGAGCGGCGCTTGCGCAAGTAGAAATGCTGCTAAGCGGTACGACTACATTTGTAGATATGTATGATCGTATGGAGTTAGTTGCCGAAATTACTGAATACTCTGGCATGCGCGGTATGCTGACAAGAGGCGTAATCGGGCTTTGCTCGGAGGAAGAGCAAAAGCAGAAGCTGCAAAACGCCATCTCCTTCGCACGCGATTGGAATGGTAAAGCAGATGGCAGAATCTCAACGATGCTGGCCCCGCATGCGCCTTATACTTGCCCTCCGGCTTATATTGAGCAATTTGTACAGGCGGCGCGCGATTATAACCTGCCCCTACATACTCATATGTCAGAGTCGATTGCAGAGGTAGAGCAAAACGTTAAAGATTACGGCGCTAGACCAGTTGAGCATTTGGATCGTTTAGGCTTTTTTTCTTGCCCAACTTTACTTGCTCATGCCGTTCATCTTACCGATGAAGAAATTGCTTTGCTTGCCGCGCGTGATGTTGCGATTTCCCATAATCCGATCAGCAATTTGAAGCTTGCAAGCGGTGTAGCCAGATTGCCGCAATTGCTTAAAGCGGGCATGCGTGTGTCGCTCGGCACAGATGGTCCGGCAAGCAATAATAATCTGGATCTGTTTGAAGAAATCCGCTTTGCAGCTTTGCTTCACAAAGGTGTATCCTATGACCCGACGGTTATTCCGGCTAGCGAGGCATTGAAGCTTGGCACTATATACGGAGCACGTTCATTATGGAAGGACGAGCAAATCGGCAGCCTGGAAGCAGGCAAGAAGGCAGATTTTATTGCTTTGAATATCGATCAAGCTCATTTTTATCCTATGACGGATATTGTGTCCCATCTTGTTTACTCTGCATCTGGCAAGGATGTGCTTCACGTTTGGATAGACGGCAAACAATTGGTACGCAATCGCGAGTGCTTGCTGTTGGATGAAGAAAAAATCAAGTTTGAAGCGGAAGCCAGCTTCAAGCGCATGATCAGCCAATAATGAGAGTTATCGAAAAAAAACGTCCGCCGCTCATGAATCCTAAGCGCTGGCTGATTGTTACAATAATCGCAGTTGCTGCGCTTATTATAAGCTGTGTTTTATATTATAGAGCTATTCAGCAGCCGCTGTGGCAAGAGAAAGAAGCCGCTATTCATAAAGTAATGGAGCAGACTGAGATTACGGAAATTCAATCCATTCATAAGTACATTTGGGATGAAGCGAGCTGGATCGTCAGCGGCACGACGGAAGATCAACAATTGCTAACGGTAGTTATACGGAGGCAGATTGATCCGTTTGTAATAAGCTCCGCCGAATTGCTTAATGAAGATGAAATAAAAAGTAAACTGCAGCAGACGGATGAGGCGGCTATAAAAAAAATACAGCTAGGCTTTATGGAAGGCCAGCTCATATGGGAAGTCCAATTGAAAAAAGACAATCGATACTATTATGCATTTTATCGTGCGACAGATGGACAATTTATTGACGAATATCAAATGCTTAACAAAACGGAACGTTAAAGCGACACGGGCAGTGAAAACGGAACAGTAATGTTCCGTTTTCCTGTATTTACAACATCATTTCTGCTGATATATATGATATACTTTCGTATAGAAAAAGTGATACAAGGATAAACGGTTTCGCCGTCCTTCGGACTGGCGCGTTTACCGATGAAATATAAGGACAGATATAAGGTGTAAAAACTTATACTTTCTTATATTTAAGAAATACGAAATTTAATATACAGCAGGAGGATGCCATAATGTCTAATTTGAAATTTAAACCAATTCTCCTCACGGCTTTAGCGACAGCTGTGGTCTTATTTGGCGGCTGGGCAATTTACCAACAAGTAGCCGTTCAAGCTCCGCTTGAGCAGGCGATAAAAGATGTGCAGGGTATTGTTCATGCGGACAAGCCGAAGCGCGATAGTGATTGGATTGAAATTAATGTTGAGCTTGCACCTACCGCTAATTTAAGAGAAGTGTATGAAACGATTGCACATAATGGAGAACGTGTAATAGGCAATAGAACGCTAAAGCTTCAAATCGATTCCGAAGCTAATGCTCAGCTTGAAGGCATTTGGCAATCGGCGATGTTTCAAATAGCAGAAGCTATGGAAAATAAAACGTACTCGCAAATTCCGACGGCGCTTGAGCAAATCGCAAGTAAATATAATAATGTTCAAGTTAAAACGGATATTGATGATAATAATGTATATATTACTTTGACGAATAACGAGGGAGCTTTGCATAAGGTGCTGCCTCGCACGCCACATCTGCTGGGAGCGTGGTCAAATGCGTAATATGAGTAAAGAGATAGCAATTGGTATTATTCCGGTTATGCTTATTTTCTTGGTAGTTATTAATATTAATTTGCTGCCGATCGTAATTGTAGGTATGCTAGCAGCTACAGTTATCGTTGCGGCAACAAGAGGCAAATCGAAGCTAGCTGCAGTGCCCACGCAAAAAAATGACCGCCAAATAAGCTCCGAGCCGTTTAGTTTTGACGAAATTGGCGGCCAAGACCGTGCTAAGCAGGAGCTTATTGAGGCTTTAGATTTTTTGATCAAGCCGGAGCAGATTGCAAAGCTTGGCATTCGCCCGTTAAAGGGCATTTTGCTGACTGGGCCTCCAGGTACAGGGAAAACCTTGATGGCAAAAGCCGCGGCTCATTATACCGGCTCTATATATCTGGCAGCATCGGGAAGTGAATTTGTTGAGATGTATGTTGGGGTAGGGGCAGGACGTATTCGTGATTTATTTAAAGAGGCAAGACAGAAGGCGAAGAAAGCCGGCAAAAACAGCGCCATTATTTTTATTGATGAAATTGATGTCATAGGCGGCAAGCGAGATGGTGGGCAGCATCGTGAATACGATCAAACCTTAAATCAGCTTCTGACTGAAATGGATGGCATTCATAGCGAAGCAGCCCCGCAGTTATTAATTATTGCTGCAACGAATAGAAAGGAACTGCTTGATTCGGCGCTTACCCGTCCGGGCCGTTTTGATCGCCATATCCATGTAGATTTGCCTGACAAAAAAGGCCGTCTTCATATTTTGAATATTCATGCCAAAAACAAACCGCTAGACCCGGCTGTAGATCTAGAGAAAGTCGCAACGCAATCCTACAGCTTCTCGGGCGCTCAGCTGGAATCTGTTATGAATGAGGCAGCAATATATGCACTGCGTGATAATAAGACTGTCATTACAGAGGATGAGCTGACAATGGCTATTGACAAGGTGCTGATGGGGGAAAGAACGGACCGTGAAGCTTCCTTGGAGGAGCGGAATCGCGTAGCCAGACATGAGCTGGGCCATGCTATTATGGCGGAGCTGCTACGTCCGGGCAGCGTTGCTCAGGTTACCGTTACGCCAAGGGGGCAAGCGCTAGGCTACGTGCGGCATAACCCTGAGAATGATAAAACATTATACACGAAGCAGTATTTGCTGGATCAAATTAAAATAGCGCTTGGCGGTGCGGCGGCAGAAGAAATATTTTATGGTGAGAGAAGTACAGGCTCCCGCGGCGACTTTGATCAAGCTGTCAGTCTGGTTCGGACTTTAGTGGAATCTGGGTTGACGGAGCTTGGCATCATCGATGCTTCTATGATGACCCCTGATGGCTGGGCTACAATCTCCAGAAAAATTTTGGATGAACAAATGGCAGAAACAAAATCAAGCCTGCTAAAGCATAAACAAGTAATCGATGATTCCATGTCCGTGTTAATGTGTGAAGAAACGTTGAACGGAAATGAGTTTAGAGCGCTGCTTCATGCCTAATAACGACCATTAAGCGTTTTCATTATTACAAATTAAGGACAGACGTCTCGTCTGTCTTTAATTTTCCTTATAATTCGTTATAATTGGTTGTATAACAACCTCAAGGGAGCCATTAATGTGAAAATTAAAAAGGTTGGCGTTATAGGGATAGGCACAATGGGGCAAGGTATAGCAGAAATGCTTGCAGCTTGTGGTCTAGATGTCATCATTGTAGAACGTACGACTGAACGCTTGGCGTATGGGCTTAAAATGATAGAGCTGAATCTTGATAAGCAAATTGAAAAATGGGCGCTTACGAATGCTGAGAAAAAGCTTATTTTATCACGCATTCAAGGTGCAGACCATTATTTCTCGCTTGCAGATTGCGAGCTTGTTATTGAATCAATATCTGAAGATTTGGAAGAAAAGAAAGCGCTGTTCAGAGAAGTTGATCGCTGCTGCGGTCCAGATGTTATACTCGCCAGCAATACGTCTGCGCTAAGTTTGACAGAAATCGCCAGTGTCACACAGCATCCAGAACGAGTTATCGGCATGCACTTTATTTATCCAGTATTAAAAATAGATTTGGTAGAAATTATTCGAGGCCTTAAAACGTCCGAGGAAACATTTTTAAAAACTAAAAGTTTCATTGACGATATTATACATAAAAAAGGAATCATGGTGTATGAATCGCCAGGGTACGTGACGACAAGGCTTATAACTTTATTTATTAATGAGGCGCTGCATGTGTTGGAGGAAGGCGTTGCCTCTGTAGAGGATATCGATGACGCGATGCGTATCGGGTATTCTTTCCAACATGGCCCGTTCGAAATGGCGGACCGCTTTGGTCTGGATTCTGTTTTGGCGGCGCTTGAGAATATGTTCCGCGACTATGGCGAATTGAAATATCGTCCTTCGATCGTTTTGAAAAAATTAGTAAGAGCTGGTCAATTAGGCGTAAAAACAGGGGAAGGCTTCTTTAAATATGATGAAGAAGGGGACCGTATATCATGATTATTCTTATACTAAATGCCGGCAGCTCTTCTCTCAAATATCAGCTTTACAATATGCAGAATGAAGAAGTAATCGCCAAAGGGCTGGTTGAGCGAATCGGCATGGACTCATCCATCATTACTCATAAAGCGAAAGGGCACTCTGAGATTCGAGATGTGAGTGAAATTTTGGATCATGTCACAGCTGTAAAACGTGTTATAGACATGCTGACTCACCGCGAGTTCGGCATTATTAAAAGCATGAACGAAATCGATGCTGTTGGCCACCGCGTCGTTCATGGAGGCGAAGTGTTTAAGGAGTCGGTGCTCGTTACACAGGAAGTAAAGCTGGAAATCCGCCAGCTGTTCGACTTGGCTCCGCTTCATAATCCGGCGCATATGATGGGCATTGTAGCCGTCGAATCTAATCTGCCTAATGTTCCGCAGGTAGTCGTGTTCGATACAGCTTTTCACCAGACTATGCCCAGCAAAGCGTATTTATATCCGATTCCGACTGTATTGTATCGCCGTCACAAAATTAGACGTTATGGATTTCATGGCACCTCGCATGCTTACGTAAGCACACACGCAGCTGAATACTTGAATAAGCCGCTCGAGCAGATGAAGATGGTAACATGCCATATCGGTAACGGAGCGAGCTGTGCGGCCATTCTGGACGGCAAATCAGTTGATACAAGTATGGGTATGACTCCGCTTGAAGGCCTGATGATGGGAACTCGCAGTGGTGATATTGACCCGGCAATCGTTCCTTATGTTATGAATAAGGAAGAGCTAACGTTAAGCGAAGTGAATTCTATGCTTAATAAGCATAGCGGAATGCTTGCTATTTCTGGAACAAGCAGCGATATGAGAGAGATTACAGAAGCGATGCAGGAGGGGGACAAAAATGCCCAGCTTGCATTTGACATGTATGTTTACAGACTGAAGAAATATATAGGCTCATATGCGGCTGCAATGAACGGTATTGATGTGCTGGTCTTTACAGCAGGAATTGGCGAAAATTCAGCGATCGTGAGAGAAGCTGTATGTAACGGTATTTCATTCCTTGGCATCGAGATTGATGCCGAGGCTAATCAGATTAGAAGCAGTGAACCGCGTGAGATATCAACTGCGAATTCTAAAGTGAAGGTCCTGGTTGTTCCTACTAATGAGGAACTGCTAATAGCGAGAGATACGTATCGCATTGTAGGAAAAGATAAAGAAGCTGTAACAGCTTCCGAATAGTGGAGGTGGGGTCATTTCATGAACGACGAAATCTGGAAGGCTTACTCTCATGGAATGGCTGCTGCGATGCAGGAAGGCGGTATATATGTTTCATCTATGCTGCTTCACAGCTATAGCCAGCTTGGGTTATCCAATTCAGAAGCGATGCTTATGCTGCAAATGATGCAATTTGCACAGGTGGAGCATATTGAATTTCCTACGCCAGAGCAATTGGCAGATAGAATGGGTCTGCCTGTTCAAGATATTGGCGCTATGCTGAGCAGACTAATGCGTGACGGCTATATTTCAATTGATGATTTTATTGATCCTGTGTCTGGCGTTCAATCAGAAAGGTATAATTGGAGCGGGTGGCTGCTGCAAGCTTCGCATTGGCATGCCGAGCATAGGCGGATGCAGAAAAAGCAAGAAAGATCATCTAAGCCGCGGCCTCAGTCATCGTCTTCATCGCAATTATTCTCAAGCTTTGAGCAGGAATTTGGGCGGCTGCTGTCGCCGATGGAATGCGAGACGATCAGCGCCTGGCTGGATCAGGACCGCTATACAGAAGAGATTATACTGTTCGCATTGAAGGAAGCTGTATTTGCAGGAAAATTAAGCATGCGCTATATCGACCGTATTTTAATGGAGTGGGGCCGCAATCGGATTACAAGCGTAGAGGAAGCTAAGGTGCATACACAGAAATTCCGGGCTGGCCGTCTGTAAAACGACTATATACGAATACGAGACATTAGTGTACAAGATATTAGTGATTACAAGACATTAGTGATTACAACAAGACATTAGTGATGAGAAAAAGCGAGGATTAGTCGTGACTAGCCCTCGCTTTTTTTAGATTTATACGGAAGAGCTGAACGGCAACGAGTTTTGCAATAATGGCAAACTGTGTTGTGGAACAAGTACTCTCGCTTTAAAGCTAACTGCATTTCCTGTACTTTGTTTTATGAATTTTACTTTTTTGTGATTCTAAGGGGAAAAAGTACATTAGTTTGGCGAGATTCGCAAAATTTAGCGTAATTCAATAAAACTAGTTGCATGAAAACAGGCTGTTGAAAAAGTAACTTTTCTGACGAAGCCGATCAGCATCACCGCAAAAAAGCAATAGCGGAACGTGTGTCACTTATGTCGAGCAAATGAGGGGATTTCGGCGCAATAACGGAACGTGTGTCCAGATAGTTGTCGCCTTAAAAGTCGGCGACCTCGAACTCTGTGGGGCGCAGCGAACGTTTGCTTATATTTGGCGGTCACTCGTTCCGCTATTTGCCCTAAAAACACTATTTTTATTGTTTCACGGACACTGTTTCCGTTATCGGCCCAGTTTCCGGCTGTATGTGGGGAGTTTTCGAGCAATAGCGGAACGTGTG